>NZ_JBAURI010000050.1:0-7643 GCF_049581145.1 Bradyrhizobium sp. | reverse complement strand
CGATGATGGCAGCGATGATAGTCGCAATAGTCGCGCGCCAGCGCAGGGGCTGCGAGGGTCGTTGAGATCAGCGCGGTGGCTGCGAGCAGGGTCAAGGTCTTCATGGGTCTCTCCGGGATTGTTGTGCGCGGTCAACTAACTGTGAGGGCAGAAGTTCCGCGGCCTCCCACGGATGAACGACGCGGCGATGTCGCGTGGTTAACGATCACGATCGATCCATTTAGGAACCGGAGATCACGCCGAAGGTTGGGCTGCCGTCATCAATGGATTCCGGCGATCATCGATCCCCGGATTCCCTGATAATCACGGATGAGGCGCTCAACCTTGACAAACGTCACCACATACCAGCCCGACACGCCGCTGCGCTCGACCGCGCAGATTGCCAGCCATCCGATCCATCCGATGCTGGTGCCCGTTCCGATCGTCTGCTTCGTCGGCGCGCTGCTGACCGATCTCACTTATTACGCCACGGCCGACATGATGTGGGCGGACTTCTCCGCCTGGCTGCTCGTGGTCGGCGTCATCATGGGCATGCTCGCGGCGATCGCGGGCCTGATCGATTTTCTCGGCAACCGCCTGATCCGGGCCCAGGCGCCGGCCTGGCCGCACATGATCGGCAATCTCGTCGTGCTGGTGCTCGCGACCTTCGACGCGCTGGTGCATACGCGTGACGCCTGGACATCGGTGGTTCCGACCGGGCTGATTCTGTCGATCATCACCGTGTTGATCCTGCCGGTCACCGGATGGCTCGGCTGGTCGATGGTGTACCGTCACGGGGTGGGAGTGGTTCGATGAGCATCGCGGTGGCGCGCATGTCGCGGAACGTACGTCTGGGTGGCCTCACATTGCTGTGCGGCGCGCTGCTGTCTCTCGGCGGCTGCGATGACGGCAGTGGCGATCCCCGGGCGGAAATCGGGCCGAACCCCACGCTGCCGCCGTTGCAGCAATATCTGGTGCCGCCCATGCACATCGCCCGAGTGGTCGGTTGGAAGCAGGGGGAGACGCCTTCGGTCCCGCAAGGACTGAAGATCGAGCCGCTCGCCACCGGGCTGCAACACCCGCGTTCGCTCTATGTGCTGCCCAATGGCGACGTCCTGGTGGTGGAATCGAAGGCGCCCCCGGCAGCCGCAATCAAGCGGCCGAAGGACATCGTCATGGGCTGGATTGAATCCTGGGCGACCTCGGGAGGCGATACCGGACCGAGCAACCGGATTACGCTGTTGCGCGACAGCAAGGGCAATGGAACGCCGGACGTCAGGAGCGTGTTCCTCGATCATCTCAATTCGCCCTTCGGCGTTGCTCTGGTCGGCAACGATCTCTACGTCGCCAATACGGACGCAATCGTTCGCTATCCCTATAATACAGGCGACACCAAGATCACCGCGCCCGGCACCGTCCTGGCGCCGTTGCCGGGCGGACCGATCGATCACCACTGGACCAAGAGCCTGGCGGCGAGCCCGGACGGGTCGCTGCTGTATGCCGGCGTCGGCTCCAACAGCAACATCACCGAGAACGGCATCGAGGCCGAGAAGAACCGCGCCGACATCCTGGAAGTCAATCGGACCACCGGCCGCTGGCGCATCTTTGCCAGCGGGCTGCGCAACCCGAACGGCTTGAGCTTCGAGCCGCAAAGTCACGCGCTGTGGACGGTGGTCAACGAGCGCGACGAACTCGGTCCCGATCTGGTGCCCGACTACATGACCTCGGTGAAGGACGGCGCCTTCTACGGCTGGCCATACAGCTATTTCGGCCAGCATCTGGACCCGCGGGTGATGCCGCAACGGCCCGACCTGGTCGCAAAGGCCATCGTGCCGGACTATGCCCTGAGCTCGCACGTGGCGCCGCTTGGCCTGGCCTTCAGCGCCGGCAGCAGCCTTCCGGACGCCTATCGCAGCGGCGCCTTCGTGGGTGAGCACGGCAGTTGGGACCGGCAGGTTCTGAACGGCTACAAGGTCGTGTATGTGCCGTTCAGCGACGGCAAGCCCAACGGCATGGCGCAGGACGTCGTGACGGGTTTCCTGAACAGCGATAACCAGGCCCGGGGCCGCCCTGTCGGGCTGGCAATCGACAAGTCCGGCGCCCTGCTGATCGCCGACGACGTCGGCAACACCGTGTGGCGCGTCTCATCGGCGGCCAAGCCGAACGTCAACGCCTCGCGCTGAGCGGGGCAGCATCAGCCGGGGAACTGCGCGGCACGAATCGCATTGATGAGTCATGACCGCCACCATCGACATTCTCGACAGACCGATCCTCCGGATCAGGGAAACCTGTGAGATGGTCGGTGCCGACGAAAAATTCAATCGGGCGCTGCCCGAGCTGGAGACCTATCTGGAGGCCGAGGTGGCCGCTGGCGAGACCAGCGAAACCCGGCTGACATATCACGGGCTCTGCTTTCTCAAACAGACATTTGAAAAGTACTAGCGGCATACCGCGCCGCAGCGCACCGGGCGCAGCGCGGGCCGAGGAACGCTCGTTCGGTCTGCCGATTGACTCCGACCGTCTAAAAGTCCCATCCCAAAGGAGTGTCACATGGATATCAAGGGCAAAAAGATCGCGATTCTCGCCACCAACGGTTTCGAACAGTCGGAACTCGAAGTTCCCCGCGACCGGCTGAAGCAGGCGGGCGCAACCGTCGACGTCATTTCGCTCAAGCCGGGTGAAATCAAGGGCTGGGACATGAAGGACTGGGGGCGGCCGGTGAAGGTCGACAAAACGCTCGATCAGGTTTCCGCATCCGACTATGACGCCGTGGTGCTGCCGGGCGGCCAGATCAATCCGGACCTGCTCCGGGTCGAGCCAACCGCGCTCGGATTCATCAAGGATGTCTTCGAGGCCAAGAAGGTGGTGGCGGCCGTTTGCCATGCGCCATGGCTCCTGGTCGAAACCGGCATCGCGAAGGGGCGCAAGATGACGTCGTACAAATCCATCAAGACCGACGTGGCCAATGCCGGCGCCAAATGGGAGGATTCCGAGGTGGTCGTCGACCAGGGCGTGATCACGTCGCGCAACCCGGGTGACCTCGAAGCCTTCAGCGCGAAGATCATCGAAGAAGTTGCAGAGGGCCGTCACGCCAAGCGCAGTGCGGCCTGAGTAGCCGATCGGATGGCCGGACACCCGCGTCCGGCCGTTCGGCTGTCTTCCGCCGGCGCGACCTTGGGACCGGCAACGTAATCAAAAATTCATGCAACTTGGCACGCAAAGGTTTGTTGCTTCTTCACAGGGGCTTTACTCACAAGGAGATCCAACATGCGTGCGTTATTACTCGCGGGAACGGCGGCTCTTGCACTGAGCACCGTCGGCTCGGCCGTATGCGCCGAGAACAGCAACAACCAGGTCAACCATCAGAATCTGCGCGCCAGCCTGACCCAGATGCTGCAGAAATCCGGTTACACCGATATCCGGGTCGCACCGTCCTCCTTCGTGGTGCGGGCCAAGGACAACGATGGCCATCCCGTCGTCATGTCGATCAGCCCCGACGAATTTTCAGAAGTGACGACCTCCGGCCGCATGGCGGACAATAACTCCAGTCGGATGGCCGATGGCACGACCGGCAATGCCGCAAGCTCGAACAACGCTGGAAGTGAGTTCGTCAGCATCCCCGAGCAGGACGACCTCAGCTCGAAAGTCGTCGGGTTGGACGTCTACAACAACGACAACAAGGATATCGGCACGATCAAGGACATCGCCCTGAATCCGGACGGCCGTACCGGTGCCTATATCGTGTCGGTCGGCGGCTTCCTCGGCATCGGCGATCACTATGTCGCGGTCAATCCCTCCGATGTGAAGGTCACCTATAACGACAGCGACAAGAAGTGGCACGCCAGCATGAATGCGACCGCCGATCAGCTCAAGGCGGCGCCTGAATTCAAGTATACCGGGCGCTGGAACAGCAGCCGGACTTGATTCGATCGGAATGGTCACGGGGGGCTGATGACAGGTTCCCCGTGCCAGCCGCGCCGTGGTTCGTCCACAGACTTGAACGAACCAGGCATTGTCCTACGTATCAATAGCAGATGGGCGGCAGGGCTTGGCTCGGGAGGCCGCTGAGCGTGCTGTTCGAGCGACTGCCGGCTGTTTGTCCGGGCTCGCGTGACCTGACTGGCGCACGGAGGGGACTCGTGCGGGAGCGTTGCGGGAGCCAAAGGCAGGAGGCTTCCATGACGGCCAAGAGAAATCACCGAAAGCACACTGTCTCGTTTGATGCGCGGCTGCGACAAGCGGCGGAGGAGGCGCGGGCACAGGCGGAGAAACTTCCGCAAGGGCCGGAGCGCGACAGCTTGCTGAAGAAGGCAAGCCAGGCGGAAATCGCGGTGCGGATCAATCAATGGCTGACGTCGCCGAGACCGGCATCGCCGCACAACCCGCCAAAAAATAACTCCGGCCCAAATAGAACAGGCCCGGACAGGCGTGCTGTGGCGCCCGTTACGGCGCGACACCCTCCGGAAAGCTGAAAATCTCAAACTCGCTGCCGCGGGCGATCCCGATCAGTGTCATGCCGCACGCCTGCGCCGTGCGCACTGCGAGCGCGGTCGGGGCCGAGACGGCGATCAGGATTGCGCTGCCGATCGCGGCTGTTTTCTGCACCATCTCGACGGAGACGCGACTGGTCAGGATGACGGCGCCGGTGTCGCCCGCGATGGCGCCGCCTGCGAGTGCGCCGGCCAGTTTGTCCAGCGCGTTATGACGGCCGACGTCCTCCCGCACCATCACCGGTCCATCGTCGGGCAGATAGAAGCCGGCGGCGTGCGTGGCGCGGGTTGCCCGGTTGAGATCCTGGCGATCGCCCAACGCCGCGACGGCGCGCCCGATCTGGTCCGCTCGCATCGAGATCCTGCGGTGGAGTCGCGGAACGGGCCTGACCGCTTCGCTCAGGCTTTCGACGCCACAAAGGCCGCAGCCGGTCGGTCCGACCAGCCGGCGCTGCCTTGCCTTGAACTGCCGGCCACGATCGGGCTGCAGCCACATGCGCAGTTCGATGCCGTCGGTGGCGGCCACGATGTCGAGCTCCTCGATCTCGGCGGCGCTGCGAACGATGCCCTCCGTGAGGCTGAACCCGAGCGCAAGGTCGGCCAGGTTGGAAGGTGTCGCCATGACCACGGCAACCGTGGTGCCGTCATACACCAGCGCCACCGCGCATTCCTCGGCGATCGTCCGCCGCGCGACCGCCCTTTCATGGTCGAGGCGGAGCACGTCCACCGCGGCAGGCGGCAACGCGACGAGGTCGCGGGGAGGGACATGCGAGCCGTGCATCGCCGTGGGCTCCTGATGATGACCGTCAATCGACGCGTGAGCGGTCGCAAGGTTCCACGAGCTCAGGAACTTCAAGACAACACAACACCACGACCAATGCGCCCGCGGATGCTGCAATCCCTTCAGGAGGCCGCTCAGCGCGGGTGCCGATCATCACCTTCAATCCGCTGCGCGAGAGCTTCTGGCCGGCCGCGTATCCTCGACGCCGCGTTCATTGATCAGCACACGGCGGGCGTCGAGGAGTTTGCCGCGTCCTGCCGGCAGCAGAACTGGGATGAGCTGGAGCACGCCTCGGGCCTGAGCCGCCAGGCCATGAGCGAAGCCGCGGACGTCTGCATGGCATCGAATGGCGTGATCGCGAACTACGGCATGGGCGTAACGCAGCACCGGCACGGGGTCGAGACGGCCAGGATGATCGTCAATCTCCTGCTGCCGCGCGGCAACATCGGCAAGCGGGGCGCCGGCATCTCGCCGATCCGCGGCCATTCCAACGCGCAGCGCCAGCGCACGGTCGGGATCAGCGAGAAGACCAAGCTCGTGCCGTTCGACAGGCCTGCCGAACCCTATGATTTCGAGCCGCCGCGCTGGGATGCCTGACCACGATCGATGCCTGCGACGGCATTCTCAAGGGCGAAGTGCGCGGCTTCGTCAGCCTCGGCGGAAATTTCCTGCGCGCTGTTCCGGAGCACCCGTTGATGGAGCCGGCCTGGTCGGAGTTGCGGCTGTCGGTGCAAATCGTGACCAAGCTGAACCGTAGCCACATCGTGCCGGGCGAGGTCACTTACCTTCTGCCATGCCTCGGTTGGATCGAAATCGATCAGCAGGCGAGCGGACCACGGGCTATTTCGATAGAGGATTCCACGGCGTGCATTCACGGCTCGCGCGGGCAACGCAATCCGGTGGCGGAGACGCTGCTGTCGGAGCCGAAGATCGTCGCGGCGCTGCCGGCCGCGAAATCGGTTCCGGTGCGGAGCTCGAAAGAGGTCGTGCCGGAATATCGCAGACGAGGAAATCCCGATTTCGTCGGGATGATCCGCGAGCCGGCCCTGTATGGCGTTTCCGAGGGTTCGAATCGCATCGGCCGCGCCACTCTACGCAAGAACAGGCCGGGCTGTCCCGGAGTTGCCGATTCTTCGATGTTGCTCGCCAATGTAGTCCGCTCCACGACTACGGACCAATTGACTTGACGACGGCGGGCGCTCGTCATAATCTAGCCAGATATTCTAGCTAGTGAGAAACGAGAGCATGGCCCATCGCAGCTGGTCGGTGCAGGACGCGAAGAATCGCTTCAGCGAGGTGGTCGAGGCCGCGCGGCGTTTGCCGCAGACGGTCACCAAGCACGGCAAGCCCGCCGTAGTCGTCATGGACGTGGAGGAGTACGAGCGCTTGCGCCACCTCGAACGCGCGCAGGCACCATCCTTTGTCGATGCGTTGCTCGCCATGCCGCGGGATGATGGCGATTTTCCGCGCCGCAATGTGCGGATGCGCGATCTCGATCTCTGATGTTTCTGATCGATACCGTCACGCTATCCGAACTGCGCAGGCGGGAACGCGATCCGATGGTCGTCAAGTGGTTCGAACGGCAGCGCGCGACCGATCTTTTCCTCAGCGTCATCAGCATTGGCGAAATAGAGCGCGGCATTGCGCGACAGCGCACGATTGATCCAGGATTTGCGGGCGCTCTTGCGGGCTGGTTGGACCGCGTCCTGACCCTCTACGGCGAGCGGGTCGTGCCATTCGACCTGCGAGCCGCGCGGCGTTGGGGCTCCCTGAGCGCCGGCCTCGGCAACGACAGCGCCGATCTCATGATCGCGGCCACGGCGCTCGAACACGGGCTCACCGTCGTAACGCGCAACGTATCGGATTTCGAGCCAACCGGTGTCGCCGTCCTTGATCCGTTCAGTCGCCGGCCGAACCGGAAGTCATAAAGGACAATGCTCCCACTACTCGTCGAGGCCTTGGGTCATTGAGTGCAGCGCCGAAGCAGTGCCGCTGTACCATTCACCTCGCTATGTCGGGAAGACAACCTCCCGCGAGGCGCAGTACAAACTCGCGGGCGGTCGCACACTCTCGGCTTTTGGCGTGTGTTAGGCTCCGCCATCATAGCGCCACGGCGAAGCAATAGTGCCCGTCTTCATCGGCCGTGGTGCGCCATTTTTACGCCAGAACACCCAGAATCATCCCGAAACGCTCGTTTCTGCGATTCCTCGCTCCCCAGCGGTCCGACCGTTCCGAGCAGTGACTAATTCGCCGAGGAACATCCTAGTCCGCAGGCGGCCCGGCGAGAGCGCGGCGCACTGCGGCGGGTTCGTTCGCAATAATGGCGAGCAAGATGCGCGCGGTGCGGTCGGGGCGGCGGCGGCCTTGTTCCCAGGCATGTATTGCGGTCACGT
>NZ_JBAURI010000049.1:0-1525 GCF_049581145.1 Bradyrhizobium sp. | reverse complement strand
GCCGCCGGTCACGCGCAGGACCAGAGTGGTATGAAGCCGTTTGCGATGGACCATCGCCGCGGTTTTATGGCGCCCTCTCCCGTCGACCTCTCGTTTCTGCTCGATGCACCTGCCGGCAAGCATGGTTTTCTGCGCGTGCAGGACGGTCATCTAGCCACGGGCGACGGCAAGCGGATTCGTCTCTGGGGCGTCAATATCACCGACTGGAGCCCCGGCTCTCGTCAGATACCCACCAAGGACGACGCTCCGCTATGGGCTGCCACGTTAGCGCGCTTTGGCGTCAACAGCGTGCGCTTTCAGTTCCTTGATCTCCAAACTCCGCGCGGCCTGGTGAAGAGTGGCGACAATACTAGGGCTTTCGATGCGGAGCAGTTAGACCGCGAAGACTTCTTCATTGCGGAACTTGAGAAGCGCGGCATCTATATTGACTTCAACTTACTGGTAGGCCGCCCTTTCAGCGAAGGAGATGGTGTCCACGACGCGAGCCAATTGCACGAAGGTGCCAAGGGGGTCTCCCTCTTCGATGCACGCCTCATCGAGTTGCAAAAGGAGTACGCGCAACAACTGCTGACCCATCGCAATCCCTACACGCGGCTCGAATACACCCAGGATCCCGCTGTCGCCATCATTGAAATCAATAATGAAGACGCAATCAATGTGGGCTTCCGTGCGCCGTCAAGCTTCTATGAAAATGAGCTGATCGGCCTCTACAACCATTGGCTCTCCCAGCATCGCACTCCCGAACAGATCGCGGCGCTACGTACACTGTCCGTCGTCGCGGCATCCAAACCCGTTCCACTCATAAACCGGTTTGGTCAGCCGGCCCGAACGCCTTCGGAACGGCTCTACACCGAGGCAGAATTCTATACGGACCTGCAACAAGGCTACTTCGAGGACATGGAGAAGTATCTCAAGCAGACACTCGGCTCAAAATCGCTGGTGATCGCTACTGCGGATCACAACCACAAGGCAAGTGGCTACCCACTGCTCCTGGCCGAAAGCTCCATGGATATCATCGACGGCCACACCTACTGGCAGCATCCCGAGTACTACGTCAAGAAGTCTCCGATGGTGAACGATCCATCGAATTCCACCGTGGTCGAACTAGCGCGCTCGGCCGTTGCTGGGAAGCCATACGCCGTCAGCGAGGTCAATAATGCCTACCCCAATGACTATGCGGGTGAAGGAATACCAATCCTGGCCGCGTACGCAGGCCTTCAGGATTGGGACGGCATCTTCTGGTACACCTTCGAACCGAAGTCCGACCCATCATGGAAGCCGTACATCGGCGACCCGTTCGACATCTCTCTGGACCCGGTCAGGATGCCGGAGCTCGCAGCGGGCGCTCTGATGTTCTTGCGCGACGACATAGAAAAGGCTCGCAACCTTCGCGAGCGTTCGTACTCTCGCGACCAGGTATTTGACAGTATGCTGCTGCCGTCTGCCGACCGTCCCTTCTTCACCTCGGGATTTCCGCTTGATCTGCCGCTCCAACACGAAGTTCGCATCTCCTCCCTAAATGGAC
>NZ_JBAURI010000048.1:0-3945 GCF_049581145.1 Bradyrhizobium sp. | reverse complement strand
GGCGTGCAGCATGGTGACAAACCCGCCCTGCTGGTACAGCCACGCCACCAGGCCCACCGAAGCGCCGGCGGCGGTGAAGCCGACAAAATAGCGCACCGAATAGGCGCGCGAGCGCCACTGTTCGCTGGTGTATTTGCCGACCATGGCGTCGTTGACGGTGACCTGCCCGAACGCCCCCATGACGATGCCGATCGACACCAGGATCAGCGGCAGGTTCGATAGCGTCGCCGCCAGATAAAGAAACGGCGCCAACACAAAGGACAGCGGCAGCGATACCGTCTTCAGCGAATGCCGGTCGAGCAATCTCCCGATGGTATATTGCGTCATGGCGCCGAACACATAGACGCAGGCCGCGATCACCCCGAGCAGCGCCGGGCTTCGGGTGACGTCGGCAAGCCTTTCCGCGAACAGCTTTGGCAGCGCCACCGTCACCGCGTTGAAGGTGGTGGAGATCGCGATCACCACGATCAGGAGCGCCAGGACCACCCGCCACATGTCCTCTCTGGCAACGCGCGCCTGGGCGGCCGCCTGCTTCGAGCCCTTGCGGTCCTCGTGCACGACGGCGCGGGCGAAGGCGAGGCCGATCAGGACCGTGACGAGGCCGGGAATGACGAATGCGAAACGCCAGCCGAGATATTGCCCGATCACGCCGGTCGCCAGCGCCGAGGACGCGACGCCGAGATTGCCCCAGACGCCGTTCAGCCCCATCTCGCGGCCGAGCCGATCAGCATAGGACACCAGCATCGCGGTGCCCACCGGATGATAGATCGAGGCGAACAGGCCGATCGACAGCAGCGCCGCGCCGAGCTGCAACGGTGTCCGCACCAGGCCGACCGCGATCATGGACGCGCCGATGCCGAAAAAGAAGATCACCAGCATGTGGCGGCGGCTCCAGCGATCGCCAAGCCAGCCGGTCAGGAGCGATCCGGCGCCGAATGCCATGAAGCCCGGCGTCGCATAGGGCAACAGCTCGGAATAGGCCATGCCGAGCGCGGGTCCCATGATGATGACGGCCGCGGCAAAGATCAGCATCGCGTAGTGGTCGATGAAATGCGCGGCATTGACGAAGCCGATCACCTGGCTGGAGCTGTTCATGGCCGATTCCCGTTATGTCTTCGGATAGGTTATAGATTCTTGTGCTGTCGGGATGCCGCCAATGACTATCGTCGAAAAGCCAATCCACGCCGTTCCAGGCGACCATCGCGCGACCGGCGACGGCGTGCATCTGGTGGCGCGCAACTACAAGAAGGGCGTCCGGCTCGACACCCACATGCACCGTGAGGCGCAACTGGTCTATGCGGCGAAGGGCACGATGCAGGTGACGACCCCCAAAGGGCGCTGGCTGGTGCCGCCCGACCGCGCGGTCTGGGTCCCTGCCCGGCTCGAACATGCGATCGACGTGCTCGCCGACATCCAGATGCGTACGCTCTATTTCGATGTGGCGTGGCTGAAGCGCGAGCAGCGCGACAGGAGCCTGCGATCGGAGTTCGTAGTGCGGGTCTCGCCGCTGCTGCACCAGGCGATCCTGGCGCTGTTCCACCCCCGCAACAGCCAGGAGCGCACCGCGCTCCTGGTCAAGCTCGTGATGCTGGAATTGCACCGCGCGGAGGATTCCGCGACCTTCATTCCGCTGCCGCACGAGCCGCGCTGCCGCCGCGCCGCGGACCTGGTGCTCGCCGATCCGACCGGCGGCCACGAGATCGAGACGCTGGCCGAGAGGGTGGGCACCTCGGCGCGGACGCTGTCGCGGTTGTTCTCCTCGGAAACCCAATTGAGTTTCAAGAGCTGGTGCCAGCGCGCCCGCATCGCGTCCGCGATCGAAAAGCTGTCGACGGAAGCTTCGATCTCGATCAAGCAGCTCGCCGCCGACCTCGGCTACGCCAGCGTGCCGGCGTTTTCCCATGCTTTCCGCCAGGTCACCGGCAAGACGCCGACGGAATTCATGCAAAAGGCATAGCGCTCATTCACCTTCACCGCACCGCGACGTGATCCGAGTTTCCCGATCATCAGGTCTTTCGTGGCCAGCCAGGTCCTTTGCAGCGATGCCAAAATTCTGCACAATCGCCATGCTTGATTGTGATCGGCTTGGCCATAAATCCTGTGTAAGGTCGGCCGATCAAATGGATTCGATTTAGCTCATGGCCAACGCCTTCTTTTCCGACTTGCTTTCAACCATTTCCGAGCGCGGGCGCATCCTGCTCCGCCGCGCCGGCCCGACCGACGGCAAGCCCGAAGCCACCGACATGATCGAGCTTTGCGAGGCGGTGTTGTCGGGCCGGGGCGAGGCCACCGGCACCGCGATGGCCCGAGAGGTGCTGGACCGCTATCACGACCTCGACGCCGCGGGGCGCCGTTCCTTTTTCGAGGCCCTGGTGCGAAATTTCGGCCCCGACCGCGAGCGGCTGGCGCAGGCGATCGAGGCCTGGCGAGCCCAGCCCAATGACGATGACGCCGGCAACCTGCATTTCGCCTCCGAACCGCGACGGCAGGAACTGATCCGCCGTCTCAATCGCGCGCCGGGGGGCACCGGGGAATTGGTGGCAATGCGCGCCGATCTGCTTTCGCAGATGAACGGCCACAGCGATCTCGCCGCGCTGGACCGCGACATCGTGCATCTGTTGGGGTCGTGGTTCAACAGGGGGTTTCTCGTGCTGCGCAAGATCGACTGGTCGACGCCGGCGAACATTCTGGAGCAGATCATCCGCTATGAGGCGGTGCACGAGATCAGCGACTGGGACGATCTGCGCCGCCGCATCGACCCCGTCGACCGCCGCTGCTACGCGTTCTTTCATCCGGCCATGGTCGATGCACCGCTGATTTTCGTCGAAGTGGCGCTGACCGAGGCGATTCCGGCGGCAATCGCGCCGCTGCTCGCGGTGGACCGGCAGCTGGTGCCGGTCGAGCGCGCCCGCACCGCCGTGTTCTATTCGATCTCCAACACCCAGCGCGGGCTGGGCGGCATTTCCTTCGGCAACTTCCTGATCAAGCAGGTGGTCGAAGAACTGCGCCGCGAACTGCCGAAGCTCGAGAACTTCGTGACGCTGTCACCGGTGCCGGGCTTCATGTCGTGGTTGAAGCAGGGCAACGATCTGCCGCTGTCGGACGAGGACCGCGCGCTGCTGAAACATCTCGATGAGCCGAACTGGTTCGACAATCCGGAGCTGGCGGCGCAGCTGCGCGCACTGATGGAGCCGCTGGCCGCCCATTACTTCCTCAAGGCGCGCACCTTGAAGGGACGGCTGATCGATTCGGTCGCACGCTTCCATCTCGGCAACGGCGCGCGGCTCGAGCGCATCAACTGGCTCGGCGATCGCTCCGTGAAAGGCCTGCGCGAATCCGCCGGCATCATGGTCAACTATCTCTATCGCCTCGAGGACATCGAGAAGAACCACGAATCCTATGCCAATGACGGCGACGTGGTCGCCTCAAGCGCGGTGAGGAGGCTGTTGAAGACCGAGGGGCGGCGGCTTCTGGACATGCGGCTGTCGTAGAGATCGGTTGCGAATATCGCCGTCATGGCCGGGGCGATGGCCGCCCGACGGATGGCATCGCTCGCCTGTCCCGGCCGGCCACGTATTGGCCTCATGCAGGAAAAACGCGGATGCCCGGGTCAAGGCTGGACAAACCCCGGCATGACGAACTTGATCGAAATGACATCTGGATGAAGCGGTGTGGCGTCCAGGGATGGACGTCGCCTTACGCCTCGCAGCCGGCCAGCGCCAGCGTGCGGCGGGCGTTGTATTTGATGGCGTGGTTCATCCGTTCGATTTCCTTCAAGCCTGTCGCGATGATGGCCTGGGAGGATTCGAGGTCGATGATCAGCTTGTCGAGGCCTTCGTTGATACCCACCAGGCGCGCGCTTTCCATTTTCCCCATCAGGCGCACGATCTCGAGGCTCGTCGTCAACCGCTTCATCTCGTCGCAATCCTGCTGGAAGGCCTCGGT
>NZ_JBAURI010000047.1:0-9374 GCF_049581145.1 Bradyrhizobium sp. | reverse complement strand
CAATGACGGCGAGGGTGGCATTCTCGCTTTGATGGCCTTGCTCGGTGTGAAGAAGCAGCACCGGCCAACCATCGTGGCCTTTGGTCTGTTCGGCGCCGCATTGATCTATGGCGATGGCGCGATCACGCCTGCAATCTCGGTCCTGTCGGCGCTCGAGGGGCTCAACATGGCGACACCCGCGCTGCAGCCCTATGTCGTGCCCGCGGCAGTCGCGATTTTGCTGGCGCTGTTTGCGATCCAATCCCGGGGAACGGCCACGATCGGCCAGATGTTCGGTCCGATCATGCTGGTCTGGTTCGTCACCATCGCTCTGCTCGGGTTATGGGGCATCGCAAAGCATCCCGCCGTGTTCTTGGCACTCAATCCGGTCTATGGCTTGTCATATCTGTTCTCCAACGGAGCCACCGGCTTCCTGGTGTTGGGGGCGGTATTTCTCTGCGTCACCGGTGCGGAAGCGCTGTATGCCGATATGGGGCATTTTGGTGCCGGTCCCATCAAGCTCGCCTGGTTTGCGATCGTGTTTCCGAGCCTGATCGTGAATTACGCGGGCCAGGCGGCGCTGGTGCTCGAGGGCGCGCCGACCGAGGGCAATATCTTCTTCAGGCTTTGTCCGCAGATGCTATTGTTGCCGCTGATCCTGCTGGCGACGATTGCCACCATCATCGCCAGCCAATCCATCATCACCGGCGCCTTCTCGATGACCCGGCAGGCGATCCAGCTCGGTTGGCTGCCGCGACTGCAGATCAAGCAGACCTCGTCGGAAGGTTACGGACAGATCTATGTCGGGGTCGTCAACTGGCTGTTGATGGCGGTGACCGTGGGGCTGACGATTGGGTTCGGAAAATCCGACAATCTGGCATCGGCCTACGGCATCGCCGTGTCGCTGACCATGCTGATGACGTCGGTGCTGTTGTTCATCGCGATGCGCGAGATCTGGGGCTGGAGCCTGCCGGCTGCGGGCGGGGTCGCCGCCTGCTTCCTCCTGATCGACAGCGCGTTCTTCCTCGCCAACCTCACCAAGATCGCCGAGGGAGGCTACGTGCCGCTGATGCTGGCCGTCTCGGTCTACGGCTTGATGTGGATCTGGCATCGCGGCGCGGCCGCGGTTTCGGTGCGCATCCACGAGGCACTGATTCCGATCAAGGACTTCATGGCGGAGATCGCTCGAAAGAACGTGCCGCGGGTTCCGGGCACCGCGGTGTTCCTGACCCGAACCGAGCGGGATACTCCGCCCGTGATGGTCTGGCATGTCAAGCACAACCGCGCCTTGCACGAACATCTCTTCGTGCTGCGCGTCGAGATCCTGTCGGTGCCGTGGGTTGCTGCAACCAACAGGCTCAGGATCGACGAGGTCGCGCCCAATGTCTGGCGGGCCGAAGCGCGTTTCGGCTTCATGGAGCGTCCGCATATTCCTGAGCTCTTGACCACGAGCAAGATGCTCGGATGCACCATCGACGTCGGCGATGTCACGTACTATGTCGGGCACGAAACCGTCGTGCGACGCGAGGACGGCAGGGGCCTGCCGGCATGGCAGGAGCGGATGTTTGCCGTCATGGAACGCAACGCGCAGCATGTCAGCGATTTCTTCAGTCTCCCGAACGACCAGGTCGTCGAGATCGGCAGGCAAGTTGCGATTTAAACCGTTTTCGCGCATGGTTTGAGCCAATAACGGCTGTGCCGAACAAGACCCAACGCTCCGTTTCGAAATCGGCTCTGGACTTGGCCGGTTTGCTTGATCAGTGAGAGCTCGATGATATCGCGGCGTGGATTTATCGGCCTCACGGCGATGGCGCTCGATGCTTCGCCCATTCGCGCATTCGCTCAGGCAGCGAGCCCCGGCCCCGGAGGGATGATGAGCACGCTCAGCGCCTATATGAGCGCGGCCCGCACGCGGCCGCTGCCCGATGAGGTCATCGAGCAGGCCAAGTACCATCTGCTCGATACGATGGCCGCAATGATTTCGGGATCGGAATTGCCGCCTGGTCAGGCCGCTCAACGCTACATCCGCGAACACACCGGCGGCGGGGCGGCGACCGTGGTAGGCTCGGCGCTGACCGCTCCGCCGATCGACGCGGCGCTCGCCAATGGCGTGATGGCGCATGCCGACGAGACCGATGACTCGCACAACGAATCCCGCTCCCACCCGGGGTGTGCCGTGGTGCCGGCGGCCCTGGCGGCGTGCGAGGTGTATGGCATCGACGGCAGCGGTTTGCTGCGGGCGATGACGTTGGGCTATGACATCGGCACGCGTGTGGTGATGGCGATGGGAGGTGCTGCCTTCAGCTACGAGAGCAGCCTTTCCACCCACAGCATCGCCGGGACGTTTGGCGCGGCGGCGGCTGCCGCGAGCGCCGCCGGTCTGGACGAACGCCAGATGCGCTGGGTGCTTGACTACACGGCGCAGCAATCGTCCGGTATCATCGCCTGGCGCCGCGACACCGATCATATCGAGAAGGCGTTTGTCTTCGCCGGTATGCCGGCGCGCAACGGCGTGACCGCGGCCCTTCTGGTCAAATCAGGCTGGAACGGTGTCGACGACATCTTCTCAGGTCCCGACAATTTCTTTGCCGCCTATGCGCCGAAGGCGCAACCCGATCGCGTGGTGGAGAAACTCGGCGAGCGCTACGAGATCGCGGAGACCGACATCAAGAAATGGTCCGTCGGCTCGCCGATCCAGGGTCCGCTCGATGCGCTCGAGACGATCAGGAGCAAAACCCCGTTCGAGGCGGATCAGGTGAAGAAGGTGACGGTACGGCTTGCGCCTTCGGTCGCCACCGTGGTGGACAATCGCGAGATCCCCGATATCTGCCTGCAGCACATGATGGCGGTGATGCTGATCGACAAGACCGTGTCGTTCCATGCCGCGCACGACAAGCCGCGCATGCAGGATGCTGCCGTCTTGAAGCAGCGGGCCAAGGTCGATCTGGTGCGCGACGAGGCCCTCGCCAAGCTGTTGCCGGTGCGGGAGACGGTGGTCGAGGTGGACCTTGCGGACGGGACCCATCTCTCGGAGCGGGTCTCCGCGGTGCGCGGGACGCCGCGCAATCCGATGACGCGCGACGAAGTCATCGAGAAGGCCCGCGACCTGGCGGCGCCGGTGCTCGGGCGTGATCCGGCGACGCGCCTGATCGACACCGTTCTTGACATCGAGAAGCTCGCCGATATCGGCACGCTGCGGCGCCTGCTTCAGCGCAGCTGATCGCTTTGTCCGGGAACCAAGCGCTTCAATAATGCGGGTCGTACATCTGGGACTGGACGAATCCGACGAGATCGTTGGGTGTCGGCCCGCTGGCGAGGCCGCGCTGGTAGGCGACGCCGGCAACCGCCGCGCCGATCTGGGCCGAAACTTCCCGGATCCGCGGCAGCGCCGGATAGAGGCTGCCCTGTTTGAGATCGGCCTCGCTCACGGAGTTGGCCAGCGTATGGGCTGCCGCCATGAACATCTCATCCGTCACCAGTTTCGACCCGCTGGCAATGGCGCCCAGGCCAACCCCGGGGAAGATGTAGGAGTTGTTACCCTGGCGCGGCACGAACGTCCTGCCGTCGAGTGTCACGGGATCGTACGGGCTGCCGCAGGCGAACAGCGCGCGGCCCTTGGTATGCCGATAGGCCTCCTCGGCCGAGCATTCCGCTTTCGAGGTCGGATTGGAGAGCGCGAACACGATCGGCCGCTCGTTGATCTCCGCCATGGTCTCGAGCACCTCGGGCGTGAAAGCGCCGCCGACCGCGGCGACGCCGATGATCGCCGTGGGCTTCAGCGCCTTGATCGCCGTCAGGAAGTCGCCGAGCGGCGCCTGGTCGTGCGCGAAGCGCAGCTTGTGGCCGGAAAGGCCGGGACGGCCCTGCACCACGAGGCCGCGCGAATCAACCAGCCAGTTGCGCCGCAGCGCCTCGGCTTCGGAGGCACCTTCGGCGACCATGGCCGAAACCACCAGTTCGGCAATGCCGGTCGCGGCCTCGCCGGCGCCAAGAAACAGCAAGGTCTGATCCCTGAGCTTGCCGCCATTGACCCGCAGCGCGGAGAACAGGCCGGCTAGCGCCACGGCGGCCGTGCCCTGAATATCGTCGTTGAAGACGCAGGCATCGACGCGATATTTGTGCAGCAAGCGGAAGGCCGAGTGATTGGCGAAATCCTCGAACTGGATCAGCACCCCGGGGAACGCCGCGCGGGCCTCGGTAATGAACTCGTCGACCAGTTCGTCGTAGGCCGCGCCGGTGAGTCGCTTGCGGCGAAGGCCGATATAATAGGGGTCGTTGAGAAACTCTTCGTTATTGGTGCCGACATCGAGCATGACCGGCAGGCAAAGCTCCGGGTGAATGCCGGCACATGCGGAATAGAGCGACAGCTTGCCAACGGGAATTCCCATGCCGTTGGCGCCGAGATCGCCGAGGCCGAGGATCCGCTCTCCATCGGTCACCACGATCAGCTTGCTGCGATAGGGCCAGTTGCCGAGGATCTCCGCGATATGTCCGCGATCGGTGGCCGATATGAACAGCCCGCGCGGCCGCTGAAAGATCAATCCGTATCTTTCGCAGGCGAGACCCACGGTCGGCGTGTAGATCAGCGGCTGGATTTCGTCGATGTGGTCGCAGACCAAGCGAAAGAACAGCGCCTCGTTACGGTCATGCAGCGAGTTCAGCGCGACGTATTTTTCCAGATCGGATGGCAGGCTTCGCAGGTTGGTCAGGACACGCTCGACCTGCGCCTCCATTGATAGCACGGTCGCGGGCAGGAAGCCACGCAGTCCCAGCGCATCGCGCTCCTGTTCGGTGAAAGCGGTGCCCTTGTTGAGCAGCGGATCGCGCAACAGCGCCAGTCCGTGAGGTGACGATGAATAGCGAGGCGAGGGTGAGCTGATACGGTCAGGTTTACTCAAGGCATTTCCCCCAAGGACGTGTGGATTTTTATTTCCGCGCCCGCCGTTTATGGCATGGCTGATGATTTGGCGATACTAACACACAAACCTGATGCCGCAGCGCACCAATGACATGGCGCCCTCGCCATCAGATTTGCTTGAAGTGCACAAAATCGGGTTGACGCGATCCGCATGTTGCAGTGCTGCAAAGCCGCCGCGGGCGCTGTGCGCCTGCTGCGAAGGGCAGTCCGGCTGTTTCTGGGGCAGGATTAACCGCCAGCGAGGAACGACCAAAACAGAGCGATGACGGCAACCGCCATGACGGCGCTGCCGACCCACCCCAGCACGAGCAGCCATGAGCCTGCCTTGAACCGGCCCATCAGCTTCAGGTTGGAGACGATCACCATCATCATTGCCATGATCGGGACCGCGACGACGCCGTTGAGCACGGCGCTCCAGACCAGCATGTGAATGGCGTCGATCCCGGTGAAGCCCAGTCCGAATCCGATGACGGTGGCGGCTGCAATGATCGTATAGAAGCCTTTGGCCTCGGGCGCCTTGGCCTCCAGCGTGGCATGCCATCCGAAGGCTTCGGCGACGGCATAGGCGGCCGAACCGGCAAGCACCGGGATCGCCAGCAGGCCGGTGCCGATGATGCCAAGGGCAAACAGCAGGAAGGTGAACTGGCCTGCCAGCGGCTGCAACGCCTCCGCTGCTTGCGTCGCCGAATTGATGTTGGTGACACCGTGGGCATTCAAGACCGCGGCGGTCGTCAGGATGATGAAGAAAGCGATCACGTTCGAGAAGATCATGCCAACCGTCGTGTCGATCTTGATGCGGTCAAGCGCGACCCGGCCGCCCTTGGCGAGCTCCCGAAGCGGGCGGTCGACCCGGCCCTGATTCATTTCCTCGACTTCCTGCGAGGCTTGCCAGAAAAACAAGTAGGGACTGATGGTGGTGCCAAGCACCGCCACCACCATCAGGAAATAGTTGGCATTGATGGTTGCTCGCGGCCAGATCATCGCGAACAACGCGGTGCTCCAGGGAATCGTGACGGTCAGCGCGGTCGCGACATAGGCGAACAGCGTCAGCGTCAGAAACTTCAGCACCGGCGCATAACGACGGTAGGGCACGAACACCTGCAGCAGGGTCGAAATCGAGGCGAAGATCAGCGCGTGTTCATGCTTGAGGCCGCCGATGACGAGCGCCAGGGCTTCTCCCATCGCTGCGATGTCGGCGGCAATGTTGAAGGTGTTCGCGGCAACCAGCAGAAGCACCAGCGCCAGGACCAGCCAGCGCGGCATCAGCTCCATCACATTGGCGGCGAGGCCGTTGCCGGTGACCCTGCCGATCTGTGCGCTGACGAGCTGGATCGCGATCATGAACGGCGTTGTCAGAAATACCGTCCAGAGCAGCCCATAGCCGAATTGGGCGCCGGCTTGCGAATAGGTCGCAATACCCGATGGATCGTCGTCGGCCGCGCCGGTAACCAAACCCGGACCGAGTGAGCGAAGCGCGGAGCTCGCGGAGATCTTCCGCACAGCGCGACTGTTTCGTGCCTTGGGAGGCATTGATGCCTTAAGATTGTTCCTGCGAGGAGTTAGCCCTTCAAAAGTCGCCGCGGTGGTAAAGTTCCATTGGGCGGAACTTAAGGTGCGGCGACGCGTTCTCGGGTCTCGCCGAATTGCGTGACCGCCGGGGGTAATCTTGTCTGAAGCGGAAATCCACCAGTTTGAGGCCAGTCGACATGCGGTCGGTCGCGAGGCGCTTTTCGTCGGCAGCAGCGAACTGGCCGGCCTGATGAAGCAATTCGACTGGGCCAGCACGCCGATTGGTCCGCCCGATTCCTGGCCTCAGAGCCTGAAGACGGCGGTCAGGATCATGTTGACCTCGCGGCAACCGATATGGATCGGCTGGGGCAAGGAGCTGATCTATCTCTACAATGATCCGTATAAGTCCATCATTGGCGGCAAACATCCCTGGGCGCTCGGACGTCCGACCTCGGTAGTTTGGAAGGAAATCTGGCAAGACATTGCTCCTCTGCTGGACAAGGCCATGGTCGGCGATGAGGGGACCTATTCCGAGGCGCAGCTCCTGATCATGGAGCGCAACGGCTTCCCCGAGGAAACCTACTACACGTTTTCGTACAGTCCTATTCCCACCGACGACGGCATGGCGGGCGGCATCTTTTGCGCCAATACCGATGATACCCAGCGCGTGATCGGGGAACGCCAGCTTTCGCTGTTGCGCGAACTCGCCAGCAGCGCGGCGGGGGCGCGCAGCGTGCGCGAGGCCTGCGAGCAGAGCGCCGGCGCACTGGCGACGGACCTGCTCGACCTGCCTTTTGCAATGATCTACATGATCGAGCCGCGGACCGGCGAGGCGCATCTCGTGGCGCTGTCGGGTATCGCGCCGGATCATCCGGCGGTCGAGCCTGTGATTTCGCTGAGTTCGACGACATCGTGGCCGCTGACAGATGTGCTTCGGCACCATGCGCCGCAGTTCGTGCACAACCTGCCTGACCTGTTCGGGTTCGATTTTCCGAGCGGCGGATGGCGCCAGCCGCCGAACCGGGCCATCGTTCTTCCCATCCTGTCCGGTGGCGAAAACGGCCGACCCGGCTTCATCATCGCTGGGTTGAGCCCATTCCGTCTTTACGACGAAGGCTACGCCGGATTCCTCGACCTTGTGGCGGGCCAGATCACGGCGGCGGTGAAAAATGGCGACGCCTACGAGGAAGAACGCCGCCGCTCCGAAGCGCTGGCCGAGATCGATCGGGCCAAAACCACATTTTTCTCCAATATCAGCCACGAATTCCGCACACCCCTGACCCTGATGCTGAGTCCGCTCGAAGACATGCTGGGCCGGCCTGAGGCGCTGTTGGGCGCGGATGAGCGAACGTTGCTCGGCGTCGTTCACCGCAACGGCACGCGCCTGTTGAAGCTGGTCAACACGCTGCTCGATTTCTCACGCATCGAAGCCGGCCGCATGACGGCGAGCTATGAGGCCACAGACCTTGCCGGCTTCACGGCGGAGCTGGCTGCGAATTTCCGCTCCGCCACCGACAAAGCGGGCCTGCGGCTTCTGATCGATGCGCCAGCTTTGCCGAATCAGGTCCATGTCGACCGCGATATGTGGGAAAAGATCGTCCTGAATCTGCTGTCCAACGCGTTCAAATTCACTTTCGAAGGCGAGATCGGTGTTGCGGTCAGGGTGGCTGCCGATGGCGAGCATGCCGAAATCTCGGTTCGCGATACCGGCACCGGCATTCCGGCCTCCGAATTGCCGCATCTGTTCGAGCGATTTCGCCGGGTCGATGGCGCACGCGGGAGGTCGTATGAGGGCAGCGGTATCGGGCTCGCATTGGTGCTGGAACTGGTGAAGCTGCACGGCGGCGACATCCGCGTCGAAAGTGAGCTGGGGCGCGGCACCGTCTTCACGATCATCATGCCGTTCGGCACCGCGCATCTCTCGACCGGCCGCCTGGACGCGCCAGGTGTCCAGGCATCCAGCAACCTGCGCGCGCAGGCCTATGTCGATGAAGCCATCGGATGGCTGGAAGGAGGCGCTCCGTCCGGCACGGGCCACGCAACGTCATCCGGCGATAGTGGGTTTGCGCACTCCGAGGCCTCGACGCCGAGAGAACGCGTGCTGCTCGCCGACGATAATTCCGACATGCGTGACTATGTGCGTCGCCTGCTTGCCGAGCGTTACGACGTCGAGGTCGTCTCCGACGGCCGGGCCGCACTGGAGAGGGCATGGCGCAGGCGTCCGGATCTGGTGCTGACCGATATCATGATGCCGGGGCTTGACGGTTTCGGTTTGCTGCAAGCGTTGCGCAGCGATCCCGAACTGCGGGATGTGCCGGTGATTTTCCTGTCGGCCCGCGCCGGCGAGGAGGCAAAGGTGGAGGGGCTGGAGGCCGGTGCCGATGACTATCTCAGCAAGCCGTTCAGCGCCCGGGAATTGCTTGCCCGCGTGCGCGTCAACATCGAAATGGCAAATCTGCGCCGGCAGACGCAGGATATGCTGCGCGATGTCAACGAGAGGCTCGAAATCCAGGTTTCGGAACGTACGGCGGAGTTGCAGGCCAAGGAAGCGCGCCTGCGCACGATCTTCGAGACGAGTTATACCTACCAGAGTCTGCTGGCGACCGACGGCGCGGTGCTGGATTCCAACGCGACCTCGCTCGCAGGAATCAATGCGACTCTCGAGCAGGTGGTCGGTGTGCCGTTTTGGGAAACGCCCTGGTTCGCCGGGACGCCGGGCATGCCGGAGATGGTACGCGCGGCGGTAGCGACGGTCGCCGGCGGCGAACCAATGAGGCGGGAAATACACGTCAACCTTCCCGTCGGCGGTTGGCGCTGGTTCGATTTTCAGATGCGGCCGGTGCGTGATGAAAGCGGGCAGGTTGTTGCCATCGCGCCGGAGGCCGTGGAGCTCACCGAGCGGCGGCAGGCCGAAGAGGCCTTTCGGCAGGCGCAGAAGATGGAGGCGATCGGCCAGCTCACCGGCGGC
>NZ_JBAURI010000046.1:0-18485 GCF_049581145.1 Bradyrhizobium sp. | reverse complement strand
TCATGGACCGGATCGGAACAATCAGCGGGAACAGGCTTTGCAGGAACAGACTTTGCACAGACAGACTTGGAAAGTGGCGATTGGTGGTTCAGAATCAAGCTTCATATTTCGGACGCCATTTTTCGGCGAAGTGACGGGAGCCGTGAACGCATCGTTGACCCTGCGTGACCTATGTCCTATCCGAGCGCAGTGAGCCCTTAAGGTAGCCCATGACGATCTTCAGACTGAAGCAACTCGCCTCGACCACGATTCATGCCGCGACCGGCGCGGTGCGCTGGAACTACGACCGGGTCGAGCTGATTGCCGACGGCGTGGTTCATGCCATCGGCATCCTGTCCGGCCTGATCGCTGCGACCGTGCTGGTCGTGCTCACGGCGGTCTATGCCAGCGGGCTCGATATTTTCGCTGTCTCGGTCTATGTCGCGGGGCTGCTGTCGATGCTGGTGTTCTCGGCGAGCTACAATCTGTGGCCGGTCTCGAGGACCAAATGGGTGCTGCGCCGCTTCGACCATTCCGCGATCTATGTGCTGATCGCGGCGACCTATACGCCCTTCATCATGGAGATGCGCGACAGCGCGATCGCGCTCGCGCTGCTGATCGGCGTCTGGTGCGTCGCGACCGTCGGCATCGTGCTCAAGCTTGGATGGCCGGGCCGCTTCGACCGCCTCGCGATCGGGCTCTATCTGGCGCTGGGCTGGAGCGGCATGATGCTGTATGATTCCGGGCTGACGGTGCTGCCCAGGATGGCGCTGTGGCTGGTGCTCGCCGGCGGGGCGCTCTACAGCCTGGGCGTGATCTTTCATTCCTGGCGGCGCCTGCGCTTCCAGAACGTGATCTGGCATTGTTTCGTGCTGTTGGGCGCGGCCTGCCATTACACCGCCGTGCTCGATCTGGTTTTGGCCTGAGGCTCTCATCAAAGGAGCGTCGCGATGCAGGTGACCGGCAAGGTCGTGGTGGTCACCGGCGGCGCCAACGGCATCGGGAAGGCGCTGTGCGAAGCCTTTCATCGCGCGGGCGCGGCCAAGGTGGTGGTCGCCGATCTCGATAGCGCGGCGGCGCGCGCCGTGGCCGCTGCGGTCGACGGCGCGGCGTTCCAGTGCGATGTCGCGCAGGAAAAGCACATTCTGCATGTCATCGAGGAGACCGAGCGGCAGTTCGGTCCGATCGCGCTGTTCTGCTCCAATGCCGGCATCGGCGGCGGCTTCGATCCGTTGTCGGTGAATGCGGGTGGCTCTTCGGACGAGCCGTTCGCCCGGAGCTGGGCCATCCACGTGATGGCCCACATCTATGCCGCGCGGCATTTGATTCCGCGCATGAAGGCGCGCGGCGGCGGCTATTTCCTCAACACGATCTCCGCGGCCGGACTGCTGTCGCAGGTCGGCAGCCCGGCCTATTCGACCACCAAGCACGCCGCGGTCGGGTTTGCCGAAAATCTCGCGATCTCGCACAAGGCTGACGGCATCAAGGTGTCGATCCTCTGCCCGCAGGGCGTCGACACCAACATGCTGCGTGCGATCCCGAAAGGACCGCAATCCGGCGACGGCGACCTGACGCCGGAGCAGGTGGCGCAGGACGCCTTGGCCGGCCTTGCGCAGGAGACGTTTTTGATCCTGCCGCACCCGCAAGTGCTCGGCTACATGCGCAGGAAGACCGAGAATTACGATCGCTGGATCGCAGGCATGGCCAAGATCCAGGCGAAGATGCGCGAGGATTACGGGAAGTGACAGACGCCGGGTGAGCAGGCGCTGGTTGACCGTGCATCCGAAACCGCGTGCGAACACGATTTCAATTCTCAAAGAGCTCTCTCCACCGTCATTGCCAGCCAACGGTCCCGCGTATGCGCGGCCGTTGAAGTGAAGCAATGCATCGCGCCGCAAAGAGAGAAAGCACGGGTTACTTCGTCGCAAGGGCTCCTCGCCATGACGGAGCCCACAGCTCCGCGTTCTCGCGGCGCTGAAAGCGTCCGAGCTGTCGTCAGGTCCGCCCTCGAAGATAGAGGGCGTGGGGGATGCCGGGCGCCCGATGCACCCGCAGCCTCGTGTGCGCTGTAGGGTAGTGAATTATGCACACGAGTATTCACAGCGGTCGCACCGGAATCACCCGGCATCCCCGCACGCGAAGGTTTACGGCTTATACGCGCTCTCCTCGGTGACCATGCTTTTTTGCCACCGTCGCCTTCGAAATTGCTTCCGCCGACTTGACGCCTGTGCCTTGGAGCGTCGGGACCACACGATTTCGCCGTCCGTATCAGGCTTGTTCGTCCGCTCGCGAATGCGCGCTGCAACCCTGATCCGTCCACCGCATCCCGCGCCCAACGTTCGTGACGATCGCGAAGCGCCCCTCTTGACCGGGCACGGGATGCGGATAGGTAACAGCAATTTCTGAAAAAACGAAAGAAGAATATTTTTCACCGTAGGGCTGGACAGGGAATCAGGTTGAAGCGGCTGGCGAAATTGACTTTTCGCGCACCTGATTTTCAAGCCGTCCACAGGTCCTGGTCGTGGGGCGTCGATCCAAATCGAGATTGATTGACCGCCAGCCGGGAAGGGAGAGCTCTCACGTTTGGCCGACGGACACGTCGTTCCCAAGGGACCACATCAAGGCCCGATCGGGAACGCGAGAGGCGAGAGCCGAAGCCGATGACGCATGAGAAGTCGAACCCCGCCGTAGGTGTGCTGTGAAGCCGGCGCCGGCCAATGCAATGGCCAGTAGCCACGCCATCGCGTCCGCTGCGGGTATCTCAGGGATCGTCATGCTTCGCTCCCGTCAATTGGCTGCGCCGATAAGGCTTGCGCCGGTTGCGATGATGACCAGGGCCGTCAGGCCGTGAATGCCGAGGGCGGCTGTCCGGCTGCCGCCCGATCGAAGCACGATCGCCGCGTCGCCCATCGGGATCAGGCTCGCCACAAGCATGAATTCGCCGAGCAGGCGCGGCGGTCCGCTCACCATGAGCAGGACGACAAACAGGCCGGACACGATGTCTCTCAGGCCCTTCACGGCCAGCCATCCGATAAAGCCGGTCGACAGCGGTGGAGGATTGGGGATCCCGAAGCCGCGTGCCGCGCCGGCGGGATCCCATAGAAAGCGCGACCCGATGAATAAAATCCCGACCGCGATCAGGCTGGAGAGCAAATATCCGGTGAGAACCATGGTGGACTCCTGTCATTTGCAGAAAATCTAGCATTGCTAGAATAGATGTCAAACGGAATCTAGCATTGACACGATTTCAAGCATCGATAGGATTTTTGAATGTCGATCGCGGAACGCAGAGAGCGCCAGCGTGCGGAGCGCTACGAGCTGATCCTGGCTGCGGCGCGCGAACTGGCCGAAGCCGAGGGCTGGGACGCCGTCACCACCCGCCGTCTGGCGGGGCTGATCGACTACAGCCAGCCGGTTCTCTACAGCCACTTCAGGGGCAAGGCCGACATCATGGCCGCCGTGGCCACGCGCGGATTCGAGGAGCTTGCGGCGC
This sequence comes from Bradyrhizobium sp., assembly GCF_049581145.1. GTDB lineage: Bacteria > Pseudomonadota > Alphaproteobacteria > Rhizobiales > Xanthobacteraceae > Bradyrhizobium. The sequence continues at coordinate 15,013 of NZ_JBAURI010000046.1, read as the reverse complement.
GACTGCGAATGGAAACGACGAACGTCGCCGGCGCTGCGGACGTCTTGCGCAACGTCTGTGCCGCCTATCTCGATTTTGCCCGGTCGCACCCGGTTGTGTACGAGGCGATGCTCGTCCTGCCGACCAAGATCAAATTCGCCAGCGAGGAGACGCCGACAGCGCTCCGTGCCGCCTTCGCCGAGCTGGTCGCCGCACTCGGGCCGGATCGGCAACAGCCGGAGTTTCTGGCCGAAGTGCTGTGGAGCGCGCTGCACGGCATGGTCGTCCTTGCGCAATCCGACCGGATCCCGGCTGCAGGCGCCGCGGTTCGATTGAACGTTCTCGTGCAACGATTCAGCAGGTAGCTCGCAGATGGAGCATCACCGTAGTCGCGCTCGCACTTCACGCCCGAACTTCATGCTCGACCTTGGCGCGCCGGATAATGACCACCGCTCGTGAGACCCACCGCCTTTGCGAGCGCAGCGAAGCGATTCATCGCGCCGCGCAAAAGCAAGGTAGATTGCTTCGCCGCAAGGGCTCCTCCCGATGACGGAGCGCATGGCTCCGCATTCTGGCTGCGATGCGTGCAATGCACCGACAATACGGCCCGCTCGATGGCGGCTCTTCCCAATTTGTAGAGGATGCCCATCGCCACCAATCCGGTGCGGCTTTACCGTCTGCGCTGCCTGATCCAGCAAAGCTCAACGTTTTCGTCGCCGATTCAAGAGCAGCGCGGCCAGCTCGCTGACTGGCGGTTTTGACTAGGTGGCGGGAAGCTGTTACACGTTTACGTAGTGCCGTCGCCCGGCCTGATCGCTCGCGCCCTCGATTGCAGGCGCGGTCGGAGCCAGTCGTCGCGGTGCTCCCGGCGGGGTCCAAGCGGTACTGATCTGCAGCAGGCTCCGATTGAGCCGCGGAGCGCCAGGACGGAGCCGGGCATGGGGTTGTCGGCGCGTTTGACCGCGGGGATGGTCGCCCTGATCGTGCTGACCGTGGTCGCCACTGGCGCGCTCACCTATCATAATGTGTCCATGGTCGAGATTCCGCACGCGCTCGATCGCCTCGACATCCATGCCGGTCTGCTTGCCGCCGATCTGGAGGCCTCTGTGAGCGGATTGCGACGCGATGTGCTCGAGATTCCGAAAGCGGCAGCCGTCGCCGTCGAAGGCGTCAGTCGCGCGACGCGAGGCGGCGGCGCAGATCCCTTCGGTGTCACGACGCTGGCCCAATGGCGCGGCGCGCTGAGCGAAAGATTCGCCGCCCGACTGGCCGCCAATCCGGCTTACCGTCGGATCCGCCTGATCGGTGCCAGCGACGGTGGCCGGGAGATCGCGCGGGCCGATCGCATGGGCCCAGCGAACGCCGTGCGGGTCGCGCCCGAAGCCGAGCTCCAGCCCAGGGGCGACCGTGATTACTTCCAGCGCGCCATGCGGCTGCGCGCCGGCGAGGTCGATATCTCACCGGTCGAGCTCGATCGGGAGCAGGCAGCGATCGACACGCCGCGTGTGCCGATCGTTACCGCGTCGACTCCGGTCGTGGGGCCGGACGGGCGGCCATTCGGAATTGTGGCCATAGATGTCGACCTGCGCGGGCCATTCGCGCGTGTGCGCGAGAACGCCCGAGCCGGCAGCGCAGTTTACATCGTCGACAGCGACGGCGACTATCTGGTCCATCCCGATCCGGCTCGCGAGTTCGGCTTCCAGCTCGGCGCGCCGTCGCGCCTGCAGGACGATTTTCCCACGCTGGGCGGCATGCTGGCTGGTGGCAAGGCGGCACCGCAGGTCGTCGAGGATCATGGCGGTGCGGAGTTCGGCGTGGCCTCGGCCGGTGCGCGGCTTGCCGAAGGACCCCAGCTATTCGTCGTCGAGGCGGTGCCCTACGCGGATCTCGCCACGACCTTGACCACCGTGCGCAACTCCACCGTGGCCGCGGCCCTGGTGGCAGCGATCGGCGCCGTCCTGCTGGCGATCGTGCTGGCGCGCTCCTTGACCCGGCGTCTCACCCAGATGACGGCGGCGATCGACAGCTTCGGGCGCGGCGAGCCGCTGAGCCTGCCGGTCCGGTCCAGCGGCGAGATCGGCGCACTGGCCCGTGCCTTTGATCGCATGGCTGCCGAGGTGCGTGAAAAAACCGCGTCGCTGGAGAGCGAGATCGTCGAGCGCCGGCGGCTGTTTGCGAGCTCGCTCGACCTCATCCTGATCGTCGACCGCGAGGGCACCGTGATCGAAATCAGCCCGAGCGCCGAGGCGATCCTCGGTTATCGTCCGGAGGAGATCATCGGCCGCAAAGGTGCCGCGCTGCTGCATCCCGGCGACGTCGAGCGGGCCCGCGAGGAAATGCGGGCGATACGCCAAGGCCGCGCCACGCGAAACTTCGACTGCCGCTATGTGCACCGGGACGGCCGCACCGTCCCGCTCACCTTGAGCGGGGCGTGGCTCAAGCTGGAGCAACGCTATTTCTTCATCGGCCGCGACATGACGGAACGCATCGCGCTGGAGCAACAGCTGCGCCAGTCCCAGAAGCTCGATGCGATCGGTCACCTCACCGGCGGCGTCGCTCATGACTTCAACAACATCCTTACCGTCATCACCGGGACCATCGAGATCCTCGCCGACGCGGTCGCTCATTCGCCGCAGCTTGTGACGATCGCCCGGATGATCGACGACGCAGCGGGGCGTGGCGCCGAGCTCATTCAGCAGCTGCTCGCTTTCGCCCGCAAGCAGCCGCTGCAGCCGCAGTCGACCGACGTGAACCGGTTGGTCCTCGACACCGCCAAGCTGCTTCGTCCAACTCTCGGCGAGAGCGTCGAGATCAGGATGACGCTCGAGGAAGATGCCTGGCCGGCGATGATCGATCCGACACAGCTCGGCACCGCGCTGATCAACCTGGCGGTCAACGCCCGCGATGCCATGCCGGGCGGCGGCAAGCTCATCCTGGAGACCGGTAACGTGACGCTCGATGCGTCTTTTGCCGCGATCCAGGCGGAGGGGGTCCGGCCCCGTTCCTATGTGATGATCGCCGTGACCGACACCGGAATAGGAATCCCGGCGGACATTCGCGATCGGGTGTTCGAGCCGTTCTTCACGACCAAGGATGTCGGACAAGGAACCGGACTTGGGCTCAGCATGGTCTACGGCTTTGTCAAGCAATCGGACGGCTACATCAAGATTGACAGCGAGGAAGGCCACGGCACGACTTTCAAGCTGTACCTGCCGCGCAGCAGCGAGTCCGTCGCACCGATCGAGCGGCCGGTCGCCGCCGCCGAGGGCGGCGAGGAGACCATTCTGGTGGTCGAGGACGACGCATTGGTCCGTCAATACGTCGTCACGCAGCTGGAAAGCCTGGGCTATGCGGTGCTCGCGGCTGCCTCGGCGCGCGAGGCTCTCGAGATGATCGCCGCCGGCCGCGCATTCGACCTGCTGTTCACCGATGTGATCCTCGGCAGCGGACTCAACGGTCCAGCGCTCGCCGACGAGATCCTGCGGCTGCGCCCGGGTGTCAAGGTGCTGTATACATCCGGATACACGAAGGACGCGATGGCGAGCCACGGCCGGATCGATCCCGGCGTCGCGCTGATCCATAAGCCCTATCGCAAGGTCGAACTCGCGCGCAAGATCCGCGCCGTGCTCGGCACACCCTCCGGCAGGGCGACGCAGGATTGGCTCAGAAGGTTGCGATGAATCGCGGCGGCCGGCCGGACGTCCGCGACCTTACGGGTAACGACGGTCAGACCGTGAACCAGCGCGGTCGCGGTGATCAAGGCAGCGCGTTCGCCCTTGGCCCTGTTTGAGGCCCTGTTTGATCGCCGGAGTCGCCGACGACGATCCACCCCACATGAAAATCCGGCGCGATGGCGTCGATTTCCTCGACGCCGACGTCCGACAAGAGGCTATCCTGATTGACCTGCAGGTAGACGCCGAGAATCACGCAGAGGGCCGCCATGAACAGCAGATAATAGGCGTGGGACATTGGATTGAGCGGCAACAAGGTCGCGATGCCGATCGGCGTCAGTCCGCCGAAAATCGCATAGGACAGATTGAAGGAGAAAGACACGCCGGTGAAGCGCACATTTGCCGGAAAGCAGCGCACCATCAGGTACGGAACCACACCGACGATCGACACGGCAAGACTCATCACCGCGTCCAGCACGAAAAGGTGGATCAGCGACAGGCCCGCATGGCTGTAGAAGGCGAAAGTCGCGACGCCGAAGATCGCGCCACCGACGATGAAAAACCATCCGACACGAACGCGATCGACAATTGCGCCGGAGAGCGCCGTCCCGATGATCAGGAACACCGTGCCGAAGCAGGTCGCGAGCAGCGATTGCTGCGCCGTGTAGCCGTAGAGGGTCTGCAGGAAGGTCGGCGTCATCAGCGTCGTCATCAGGATGCCGGCGGACAATATCCAGGTGAACAGGACGGACAGGATGACGCCGCGCAAGTGGCTGCGAATGATGACTCGCAGCGGCAGTTCCGCCACCAGCAGCCGGGTCCTGCGCATCTTCACGAACACAGGCGTCTCATCCAGCCAGCGGCGCAGATAGACCCCGATGATCCCGAATATGCCGCCGATGAGAAACGGAATCCGCCAGCCATAGGCGAGCAGCTCGTCCGGGCTGAAAACGATATTGGCGATCGCCGCGATCGCCGAGCCGAGCAGAATGCCGAGGGTCAAACCCGAGCATATCAAGCCGCATGCGAGGCCGACGCGGCGTCGCGGAACGTGCTCGGCCACGAAGGTCCAGGCGCCGGGAATCTCGCCACCGATCGCAGCGCCCTGGAACATGCGCGTGATGACCAGCAGGAGCGGCGCCGCGGCTCCGATCGAGGCATAGACCGGCAGGCAGGCGACGCCGAGCGTCGCCAGCGCCATCAGCAGGATGGAGAAGGCGAAGATGTGCTTGCGTCCAAAAAGGTCGCCGAAATGCGCCATCACGATGCCACCCAGCGGCCGCATCAGATATCCCGCCGCGAAGATCCCGAAGGTCTGCGTCCGCACCAGCCAGCCCGCCATGTCGGGCGGGAAAAACAGCTTTCCGATCGTCGTGGCGAGAAATATGAAGATGACGAAGTCGTAGAATTCCATTGCCCCGCCGAGCGCCGCCAAGGCAAGCATGCGGGCGTCGGCGAATGCCATCGGATGCTCCCTCATCCCGGCGTGATGCACGGTCAAGAGAAACGCCGCCGTCGAAGGTCGAGCTGAACCATGCAAATCCCATGCAATCGGAAGCGTCGGCAGAACAGGCAGGCCGCCTGTCCCGCAACGATGACTCTTCGGCGATGGCATCCCGATGTCAGTCGCGAGAAATTGCGTTACCGTTGTAACAAGGCCCGCGCGCCAGCTGTTTGACAGCTACTTTGACACCTACTTGGCGGAGGAACACGAGATGCCGGCCAGCGCCTCGCGGGATGATGCCGGTGGCGTATTGTTGACCTTGTTGAACATCGCGCTGGCCAGGCTGACCGAGCTGACCGGTTTGCGCAACGCTCCCAGTGTTCGCAGGGCGTGTTCGTCAATCGACGTGCTGCTGGTATAATCCGCAATGAGAAGGATCGGCGCCGCCTGGATCGAGCCGTCGATCTTCAAATGCCCCGAGGCTGCGGCCGATACGACATCCATGATGATCAGGTCCGCGATGTTGGCTTCGGCATCGAGCCAGTTCAGCAGCGGGTCCAGGCTCGCGAAGCCGATCGGCTCATAGCCCAGCGCCGCGATTTTTTCCTCGTACATCAGCCGCAGCGTCGACTCCCGCTCCAGGATGATCACCGTCTGCCCGTTTCCCAGTGGTACCGACCGCTCGTCGAAGAACTGGCGAAGCGGGATCGGCGGTTCGACAGAGATCGGAAAATACAGATCGAAGCGCGTCCCGACATCGAGTTGGCTTTCGACATGGATCTTCCCGTTCATGCCGGTCAGATTGCCATGGACCGCGGCGAGGCCGAGACCGGTTCCACCGAGACTGGACTTGGTGGTGAAGAACGGCTCGAAGATGTGGGGAAGCACATTCCCGGGAATGCCGCTGCCGCTATCGGAAACGCTGAGACGCGCGTAGTGGCCCGGAACCAGTTCGCCATGCGACAGAGCGGTCCTGGTCCGGGTCTCGACCGCACGGAGGACGATCTCGACGCTTCGCGTTTCGGCCGAAGCCTGCGCGGCGTTCTTGCATAGATTCATGACGATCTGCTGGATTTCAATCGGGTTGCCGAGGACCGGCAGCGGCTTCTCCGACAGATCCGCGATCAACTCGAAGTCATGAGAAAGCGACATGCGGAGCAGGGGAACGATGTCGGCGACCGCTTCGACAATGTCCAACGGCCTGCTGACGCGCTCGCGTTTGCGGCTGAACGTCAAGATCTGATTGATGACGTGTCTTGCACGTTCGCTGCTCGAAACCATCTGCTCGACATAATGGCGTGCCTGCGATGGCTTGCGCAGGAGCTGAAGCGCCATTTCTCCGTAGCCCAGCATCGCGCCCAGCACGTTATTGAATTCATGTGCAATGCCGCCGGCCAGCGTCCCGACTGCTTCCAGCCGCTGGGAATGTTCGAGGCGGGCTTCGAGCTGCTCTCTTTCGCGTCGGCTTCGATGGGTTTCGACGCATTGCGTCACGATTTCGATCGCGCCGCGCAGCAGCAGAATTTCGTCGCTGCCGGGCTTCATGCGGGCCTCGCAATGTTCGAAGATCAAAAGCGCCGCCGCGCGGTCGTTGATCTCGGCTGCGATCGCCGCCCCTGCGCTGGTCGCGTTTCCCGTGAAGGCCTGCTCTCCCTGACGCTGCAGGTTTCGGTAGTAGAAACGCTGACCCGACGGCTCGCGGCGCCTGGCCTCACTCAGCAGATATGCCGAAAACTCCCGTACCATCAATCCGAACGGTGCGTCGTCCGGCGAGCCGAATTGCTGCTCTGTGGCGCCGGTCTCGATGTCGAGGATCGTGAACCGATAGCGCGCCGCCTCGAAGAACTGCGCGAGAAGCGCCAGCGCCGCCTCCATCGCGCGGGAAAAATCCGCCGGTTCGCCGTCAAAGCCGGCCTTGACCACGCTGATGGTGGCCTCGAAGTCGAGCCGCTGCGTCAGTCGTCGGGTCTGGGCGCGAAGACGGTAGACCAGGAGCACGATATATCCGCAGAGAACGACCGAGATCGCTTCGAGAAAGCTTCGTCTCCATCCGGCACGCATACTGGTCCTGGCGAACGCATCGAGGTATTTCCGCTGCAGGTCCTGCGCGCGAGCCGACGTCTCGGACGCCTGCAGCAGCGCGACGGTCTCGTCGACCTGCGGAAGCGTGGCCAGGATCAGGCGGCCATGGATCGCGAGCGTCGCGAAGCCCGGAACAGGTACGGCGTCCGGCTTCAGCACGGAGTCGAGCTGGAGGCGAATTCGTTGCGCCAGGTCGTCGGCCGGCGCCGCGGCGAAACGCATCATCAGGTTGCCCAGATCGTTCGCGGACATCAGCGCTCGCTGCACCTCCGGATCGGGATTGTCATGCAATTCACTGAGAATCCGGCTGAAGACGGCAAGAGAATTTTGCAGCAGCGCATTGCGCGTCTTGAACTCCTTGACCAGGGCTTCGTCGCGGTCGATCGATTCGGATACCTTGGCCAGCAGCTTCTCGAGGCCTTTGTCGCAGCCCACGTCGCTCTGCGAGAACAGCTCGCGCAGCCTCGTCACGGCTCCATGGAGATTGACGAGGGGTTCGACCTGGGGGTCGTCGTTTCGAACCAGACCGGCGCTTGCCCGCAAGACGTCGCGCTGGAGCGAGGCGTGATTGATGTCGATCGTCTGCAGCGCGGTCAGAATCGCCTCATGCGTCTCTCTCGATGGCCCGTGCCCAGCCGCAAGGACCGCCAGGAGAGTCGCACCGAGGAACGGCAACAGGAAGACGCGAAGGTCGCGGCCGTTCCTGCGGCGACGATGCTGCGAGCTTGTGTCCATTGCGATATCCGGTCAGCGTCTCGATGGGCGACGTCGTCGTATGGTGTCGCGGCGGCGGCGAGGCCGACGCAGACCAACCCCGCCACGGTGGCGCGGCCCCTCGCCGGATTTCGCCTGGCGTGACCATCACGGCACGGTCTCGGCAAGGTTCTCGACCGAGACCTCGGCGTCGAAGACGTAGCCCGCGCCGCGCTCGGTCCGGATCAGCCGCGGCTGTGACGGATCGCTTTCCAGCTTGCGGCGCAGCCGCAGGATCAGGATATCGATGCTGCGATCGGTTTTCTCGTCGTCACGAACGCAAGTCGCCGACAACAACCGTTCCCGCGACAGAATCTGGCGTGGCTCACGCAGAAAGACGAGCAGCAGATTGAGCTCGGCCGCGGTGAGCTTTATCTCTTGCTTCGAATCGTGCAGCAGTTGCCGCCGCCTGAGATCCAGCATCCAGGCTTCGAACGAATAGCACCGACGGTCCTGCTTGGGCTGCAACTGCGGCGTTTTGCGCAGCGCCGCCCGAATCCGGGCGAGAAATTCATGCAGGCTGAAGGGCTTGGTAATATAATCGCAGGCTCCCAGTTCGAGACCGACAACCTTGTCCGCTTCCTCCAGGCGGTCGCCGCTGATGATGATGATCGGCGCGTCCGAAGTTCCCGCAAGCGACCGGACGATTTCGAGGCCGTCCTCGCATCCGAGGTTGCGGTCGACGATGATCAGATCGGCGGCGTCGGTTGAGAGGACCTGTGCCAGCTGCCCGCTATTGCCCACACCGGTCACCCTGAAATCATGCTGCGACAGATAGTCGACGATGAGCGCGCGCAGCTTTTCGTCGTCATCAACCACCAAAATATGCTTCAACATGTGATTCCGTTTACTGCCGCGCAGCGCGCCTGCCTCGGGAGGTCTTGAGGAGGCCTGACGTTTGCGCGCCGCAAGGAACCGCTCGCCGTTCAATCGCCTCCGGCGGCTTCGGCCATGTTGCGGAAGCGTCGGGTTGCAATATCTCCCCGATCGACGTTGCGCTATTATTTCAAGCCGGCGCATTTTTGTTACGGATGCAACATGCGCTGGTCCATCCCGATGGCGGGATGCAGTTGCGCGGGCAGCGCGAAACGGCCTGTAGGACCGGATTGCTTATGCGCCAGGCAAAGCGGCGGTTACGCCTGCGATGAAGGAATAGCGATCCACATCGGTCCGGCATCGCGAACAAAACGAGAAACCTGGCGAGAAACCTAGATCGTCAGCTTCGACAACCGGCGAAAGCATGGAGAAGCATGGAAGAGTCATGCTTCGCGGGATGCCGTATTACTTCCAGACGTAGAGGATATCCGGCGCTCCCTCTTCGTTCTTGCTGCCATCGCGCAGGGCCTCCACCACAAAGCCATGCCGCTCATAGAACGCCCGCCCCCGCGCGTTCACCTCGAAGCAATACAGCCGCAACCCGCCCGGGTGCTCCGCCTTCGCGCGCGCCATCAACGCCGAGCCGATGCCCTGGCGCCAGACGTCCTGCCGCAGATACAACTGCTCGATCCACCCCGGCTCGGTGGCCATATATCCGACCACCTCGCCCGCGACCTCCGCCACCACAACACCACCTGTCGGCAGCAACCGCCGGCCGATATACCAGCGCAGCTCCGCTTCGCTGCGCGGCCATGCAATCGTCGGCATCGCCGCGCGTTTCGCCGCCAGGTCGATCGCCGCCAGTGTCGCGACGTCATCCGGCGTAGCGCTCCGAATGTTCATTCGTGGCTCCTTTGACGAAGATATTTGCGCTCAGGCAACCACGCCCAATGCGCGTTGACGTCGCGCCCGAAGCCCGCGGCCGTCAGCAGATCTCGCCAGTCGCTCTTTGCGAGCGCGATCGCGTGGTCAAGCTTGTCCAATGTCCCTTCGCTCAACTTCAGCGCTGCAAACCTGAGCCGCTCCAGCGCTACCTCGTCGATATTTTGCGAAAGCGGTAGATTGTTTCCGCATTGCTCGAGCAGGATTGCGCGGACGAACTTGTGTTCGTCGGGCGGGAAAAGAAGCTCAATTCGCTCTTCCGTTTCGGGACTAATTGGCGATGGCGCCACGCTGCGATTGCCTTGTTGGGAAGACCAGTCGCCGGGCCGATGTGTCCGCAGTCCGATGACTGGACGAAATCGGTGAAGCATAGCACGACGAGTGTGGCCGCGCACGACGAGATGCGACCGCATGCGGCCGCTGCGTTCTGCACGACGGCAACCGCGACACCGCGCACCTTCCGTTCCGCCATCGCCTCGCCGGCGAGAGTGTCAATCGGGAATCAGTGCCCCGGCCCTTGACCGCGAATCGGAGACCAGCACGCTGGGCAATGGATAGATGATGGATTGAAGCCCGCCGAGTCCACACAAGGCGCGGGCCGCCCGGACTCGACGAGTTCATGAAACCAATCGTTTTTGGGCACTCGGACCTCATCCTGAGCTCCCAGCTGCGAAACCGGCGAACCGTTCAACTAGGCGGCCATCTCACGGCCGGCGCAGCCACCATCATCGCCGACTCGCGGAATTTCTGCTAGATCACCGTCCGTCTGGGAGATCTATCATGCCTTCTGAACTCCGCTCGCCGCGTCTTGCCGTTCTCATTGATGCGGACAATGCGTCCGCGAAGATCGTGGATGGGCTGTTCGAGGAGATCGCCAAGATCGGGGAGGCGAGCGTTCGCCGCATCTACGGCGACTTCTCCAGTCCGCGCTCCAGGGCCTGGGCCGATACGCTATCGAAACATGCCATCATACCCCAGCAGCAGTTCGCCTACACCACCGGCAAGAACGCATCCGACATCACGCTGGTCATCGATGCGATGGACCTGCTCCATAGCGGCCGGTTCGACGGCTTCTGTCTGGTGTCCTCGGATAGCGACTTTACCCGGCTTGCCGCCCGCATCCGCGAGCAAGGCGTCGATGTTTTCGGGTTCGGCGAGCAGAAGACCCCGGAGAGCTTCCGCCAGGCCTGCCGCAGGTTCGTGTACACCGAGAACCTGCTGGCCGGCGCGGCGAGCAATCAGGACGCCGCCTCGACTGCAAAATCGCTTCAACCCCCAGGCGCGGCCACGCCCATCATCATGAAGGTCATCACCCAGATCGAAAGTGAAGACGGCTGGGTATCCCTGGGAGAAGTCGGAAAGCAGCTCGCCAACCTGGCGTCCGACTTCGATCCGCGAACATTCGGTTTTCGCAAGTTGAGCGATCTGGTGCGAAAGACGAATTCGTTCGAAATCGATCAAAAAGGCGACACCATGCGCATTCGCACAAAATCTGCCGCCGGATCGACACCGAAATCAAAGACCGCAACCAAAGCTGCGACATGAATCAACTCGATCAAGCGGCTTGACGGGTCGACACCAGCTCCCTGACGGCCCTGGCGGCTTCGTCCGACAATTCGAATCGGAGCAGCGTAGCGGTTTCACTCTTGCGCGCGACAAAACCGGTCAACTCCGTCGCGATGCCGTCGACCAGCAACGCAATGGGCGTGTCGACGGAGGCATCCGGCAGGGCTTCATCGAGCATGGCGCCTGCGAGCGAGAGCTCGCGAATGATCACTCGGGCGGATCTTCCCTCGATCTTCAGCAAGCCCGGGCAACGGAGATCGACGCGGGAGGAAATGCGGCGGTCGACGTCGCTCGTCGAGGTCCGGATCAGCCGCACCAGCGTGGCGCGAAGATCGGCGACCTTGCCGGCGATCTCGACCGAACCGTCGCGGATTTCCGATGCGCGCCGGCCGGTCTCGATGGCCTCGTCGGAAACCGATCCGATCTGAGCTGCGACCTCGCGGGCCGCTTTCGAGGTTTCCTCGACGGTGCGCGAGATCTCGACGGTGAACGCGCTCTGCTTTTCGATCGCAGCGGCAACCGACGACGACACCGACTCGACCTTGCGAATGACCTCGGCAATGCCGACGATCGAGGCAACGGAGGCTTGCGTCGCCTCCTGGATTTCGGTGACCTGCTGGGCGATTTCGCTGGTTGCTTTCGCGGTCTGCTCGGCCAGCGACTTGACCTCGGCCGCGACCACCGCAAAGCCCCGTCCGGCCTCGCCGGCGCGGGCGGCTTCGATCGTCGCGTTGAGGGCCAACAGGTTGGTCTGGCCCGCGATTTCATTGATCAGGCTGGTAACCGCGCCGACCTTGCCGGCGGCCTCGGACAATTTGGCGATGGTGGCCTGCGCCTGGCTCGACGCGGTGACGGCTTCCAGGGTCAGCGTCCTCGATGACTCCATCTGGGAGGCAATTTCGGCGATCGAGGCGGTCAATTGCGAGGAGGCCTTGGCGACGGTCTGGGTGCTGGCAAGGGCTTCCGCCGCCGCCGCTGCAACGCTGCTGCTGTTTCTTCCAAGCGAAAGTGCGCCGTCGGTCATTCGCACCGCGTTGCCGGCCATGCGATCGGTGCCGGCCGCGACTTCACCCACGGCGGCGCTGCTTTCACGCTCGACGGTTTGCGCCATCTCCTGCAGGGCCTGCCCCTTGTTCCGTTCGGCAATTCGCTGCCGCTCTTCTTCCAGGGTCGCCTCGTCGCGAGCCTTGTCGGCGGCCTTGACCTTGAACGCCTCGACTGCCTGCGCTACCTCGCCGACTTCGTCACCGCGGTGAAGGCCGGGCAGTACCAGCTGAAAATTGCCCTCGGCGAGTTCGTGCATGGCGCCGGTCAGCAGTTTCAGGGGCCGGATCAGCGAACGTGCCGCAACATAGCTGACGGCCATCGCCAGCAGGATCGCGCCAAGCGTCGAATAGATGATGATCGAAAGCGTGCTGTTGGCGCTCTCGAGAAATTCGGCCTTGCTGATTCCGACATAGAGAACGCCGAGCACCTTGCCGTTCGCATCCAGGATCGGATCATAGGCGGTCATGTAGAGCGCGCCCAGGATCTCGACCTCGCCGCGAAATGGAGTCTTGCGGTCGATGACCGCTTCGTAGGCCGCACTCCGCGCCAGCCTGGTTCCCACTGCCCGCGTGCCGTCGGGTTTCCTGACATTGGTGGCGATTCTCAGATCATCGAGAAAAACGGTGCAAGTGCCACCGACCAGACTCTTGACCTTGTCCACCGTGGCAACGTCGTCGTTGAGGACGCGACCATCGACCAGCAGTTTGCCGTCGACGCTGGTGAAATGACCGCCATTGGCGCGAACCACGTCCCACGCGACCCGCATGTTGGTGTCAACGCGCTCCAGCGCGGCCTTGGTTGCACCGGCCTGAAGCACGTACCAGGCCACGGCGGTCAGGCACACGCCCAGCAAGAGAATCCCGAACGCCGATAGCAGCATGATCCTTGGGACCAGCCGGAGGTTTCTTTGTCGGCGAAGCGGCGATGCTGAAGATATCGGTCGCGCCTGCATCAAGAAGTCCCCTCGTTAACCGACACCACCAGTTCGAAATCGGTCCGGCCTGATGAAGCGCCGTCGCCGGATCTCGGCCCTGCGAGCTCCGGCGTCCGCATCGCGAAATGCCTCGCGATTCCATCATGACATTGTTTCACGGGCCGGATTGCCGACCGTTAATTTTGCGGACCGTAATTGTACGGCCATGCGTCATGGGATCGTCCATGCCCGGCTTTCGCGGCGCGGACGCGGACACCTGCGCAAGTTGTCACGCCGACGAATGATGCGACACGCGGCAGGTCTTGGGGATCGTTGCCGACGGTGCCGATGAACCTCCCGCCTTCAAATCTTCAGCCGACAGCCGCCGCAGGAGAGTGATCGCGCCGGGAGGCGCCGCCATTCACGCGACGAAACGGCCCTGGGCTGGGCCCGATTGAAGCTGATCGTACTTGCCCCGCCGCTCCGGGCCCCTGAAGGTCGGATCGGCCTCCTTGCGGCGCTCCATCGGACCATTGCGCAGCTTGATGAAGAACGCCTGGACCTGTTGGGCGAGAGTGGTTGCGGCGGTGGCGACTTTGCCTGACGCGTCCAGCACCCTGTCGGCGGAACGGTTTGTCTGCTCGATCGCGCTGTTCACCGTTGAGATGCTCGACGACAATGTTTGGGTGCCGGAAGCGGCCATCTGCACGTTTTGAGAGATTTCGCGAGTCGCCGCACCCTGCTGTTCGACCGCGCTGGCTATGGCGGTGGTCACCTGGTCGATCTGACGCATGGCGACCCCGACTTCCTTGACGGAGGCTACGGCCGTTTCGGTGGAGGCCTGGATGCCCGTGACATGCTGGGCAATCTCCTGGGTGGCTTTCGCGGTCTGCTCGGCGAGCGACTTGACCTCTTGCGCAACCACTGCAAATCCACGTCCGGCCTCACCGGCGCGCGCGGCTTCGATGGTCGCGTTGAGCGCGAGCAGGTTGGTCTGTGCGGCGATTGCCTGGATCAAATCCACCACTGACGAAATGCTTTGCGCCGCCCTGGCGAGACCTTCGATTTCGGTTTCGGAGCGCGCGGTGACGGCCCCCGCGGAACGGACGGTCGAATTCGACAATTCGATCTGACGGCCGATCTCCTGGATCGAACTGGTGAGCTGTTCGGCGGCCGACGCGACGGTCTGCACGTTGGTGGCGGTCTGCTCGGAAGCTGTTGCGGCGGCGGCCGCCTGCTTGGTCGCATCGCCGGAAATCCTGGCAAGGGCCTCTGCGGTCTGTTTCATGACCCCGGCATTTTCGCCGACGGTCGCCAGCAATTCGTCGGCGGTTTGACGGAACCCGTCGACCACGATTTCCATGCCCCGGTTGAGCTCCTCGCGGGCCTCGACTTCGCCGGCGAAGTTCTTGGCGGCCTCCTGCTGGGCGATGACGTTGTCGCGGAATTTCGCGACCGCACCCGATACCTCGCCGATTTCGTCGGCGCGCTGCGCAGTCCTGAACGCTGCCGTGGTGTCGCCGCCGGATAGCCGGACGGCGTCATGCACCAGCTCCGCGAGCGGGCCGGTAATGCCGCGGGCGATGAGGAAGGCGACCAGCAAGCCGAACACGGCTGCGACGCCGGCCATGATTTCCTGAACCGCGACAGTGCTGCTGACGCCGGCCTTGGCATTCGCGGTGGTCTTCGAATACGCCGCCTCGATCCCTGACTTGACCTTTTCGATGGTATCAATCGCGCTCGTGGTCAACGGGGTCGCGCCCTTGTAATAGATCTCGTCACCGAGCAGCAGGTTGACCG
>NZ_JBAURI010000045.1:0-1656 GCF_049581145.1 Bradyrhizobium sp. | reverse complement strand
ACCTGCGCCTGCGCGCCTTTCAGTTTGCCTTCGGCCGAGGTCAGATCACCTTGCGCTATTTTGAGCGCAGCCTCATGCGTCACCGCGCGCATCGACTCCAGGTGCTTGGCTGCTGCGTCATATGCAGCCTGCGCCTGAACGAGTGTCGCCATCGCCGTATCCAGATCGCGGCCCGGAATCGCGCCTTCAGCAAAAAGCTGCTTGCGGCTATTCACGATGCTCTGATTCAGTTCTAGATTGGCCTTGGCCTGCGCAACATCCGCTTCGGCCTTGAGCTGATCCTCGGGCACTTGTGCCTTGGTTGCAGTGGCATAGGTTCCCTGCGCCGCTTCATACGCGCCCCGATTGTCCTGCGCGGCCGCAGCTAGATCGGTATTCTCCAATTCGACCAGAAGCTCGCCCGCCTTCACCCGCTGCCCGCGCTGGACATAGAATTTTTTGACCGGTGCGGAGATTTTCGGCTCGATCGCAGCCTGCGCAATCGGCGCCAGTACTGCGTCAGCCATGATCTTCTCAGAGATCTCGCCGTGCTCCGGTTGCTCGGCCTGCACCGTTACTTGTACCTGAACCTCTGCTTCCTTTTTGCAGCCGCTCAGAAACAAAGGAAGAGCCAGCGCGCTCATCAGCATCCGTAACGCAATCCAATCCCGCCTCAAATTCGCTCTCATCGTCTCGCTCATCTCGATAACGGTCTCTTCCGAACCGCGAACCCTCGCTCTTACATCGTTCCGGTCAGCGTCTGCAGATCGGCGAGCGCGGCTTCATACCGGACGCGGCCATCTTCACGCGCGTTCTGCGCGGCAACATATGCGCCCTGCGCATCCACAACTTCAAGCACGGTTGCCTCGCCGCCTCGGTAGGCCAGCTTCGTGAGCCGCAAGCTCTCGGCCGCGGTGCTCACACTCAGATCGAGCGATGCAAGCTGATCCCGCGCCATCGCTGCTTCGGAGTATGCCTCGTCCAGTTTGGCGATCAACTGCCGCTGCTTGGCTGTCAACGCCACTTGTGTCGATTGCCGCCGAATCTCACTCTGCTTCACGCGACGCTCAGTGTTCAGCCAGTCCCAGATGGGAATGTTGAGCGTCACGGTCGCTGAGTAGCCGAGATTGTTTACGTGGTCCGGCCCCGGCCCGGTCGCGGCAAATTGCGGAGCGTCGATACCGTATGTATATTCCAATCCGAGATCGGGCAGATACGCAGCTCGCGTCGCAAGGACATCCGCGTTGCTGGCTCGCAGCGCTTCCATCGCGCTCTTCAGCTCGGCATTGTTCTTGCCGGCCGCCGCATCGATATCCTCGCGCGACGCCAGCACAGGCGCTGCGTCGGGTGCGCTCAACGTGTACGGCGTACGCGGATCGGGAAACAGCAGCACACCCAATTCCAGGCGCGCCTTCTCGGCCTCGACCCGTGCATTGCCCAGTTCGCGCTCGCGTGATTGCTGCTCGAGCTGTGCCTTTACTACATCGGCACGTGCCGATTCGCGAGCCTGCTCGCGCTGCCCGGTCAGCTTCGTAAAGTCGGCGGCTTCCTGACCCGCGCGCTCGGCCACCGCCAGCTTGTGATCGGCCGCGAGCGAGCCGTCGAAGAGCGAAACCACGGCCGATACCAACCCGCGCCGCGCAATCTCCTGCTGCGCCGCGGCCTGTGCCGCCAGTG
>NZ_JBAURI010000044.1:0-6835 GCF_049581145.1 Bradyrhizobium sp. | reverse complement strand
AGGCTGTCTTGGGGACAGCCTGCGCGCATCGATATTGAGCACGCCTTGCCAGCCTGCTAAACGATCGCGATGCCCTATCAAGTTGCCGCCTTCTACCAATTCGCCGCGCTGCCGGACTTTCGCGCGTTGCGGGAGCCGCTGCGCGCGATTTGCGCCAATTTGAGTTTGAAGGGCAGTGTGCTGCTGGCGCATGAGGGCATCAATGGCACGCTCGCCGGCTCGCCCGATTGTATCGCGGCGCTGATCGGGCAATTGCGCGATGGCGCCTTGTTCGGCGGCAGGCTCGATAACCTTGAATTGAAGTTTTCCGAGGCGCTGGCGATGCCGTTCGGGCGCCTCAAGGTGCGCCTGAAGAAGGAGATCGTCACCCTTGGCGACAGCGCGGCCGATCCGACACGCCAGGTCGGCATCTATGTCGAGCCGGCCGACTGGAACGCGCTGATCGCCTCATCCGATACGCTCGTGATCGACACGCGCAACGCGTTCGAAGTCGCGTTCGGCACGTTCGACGGCGCGCTCGATCCGGGGATTGCGAGCTTCGGGGAATTCAAGGAGTTTGCTGCGCAAAAGCTCGATCCCAAAAGGCATCGCAGGATCGCGATGTTCTGCACCGGGGGCATCCGCTGCGAAAAAGCCAGCTCCCATTTGCTCGCGCGCGGCTTTGACGAGGTCTATCACCTCAAGGGCGGCATCCTGAGATACCTGGAAGAGGTCGCGGAAGCCGAAAGCCGCTGGCGCGGCGAATGCTTCGTGTTCGATGAACGCATTGCCCTCGGCCACGGCTTGCGCGAACGCGGCCGACAAAACGCAAAAGCAGGCGCAAGGGAAAGCGCCATGGCGAACGAAGGGATGGCCTGCTCATGAGTGAGGTCAAGGCATTGAACGACCGGATCGATGCGCTGGAGGCCCGCGCCATGTTTCAGGACGACACCATCGAGACGCTGAACCAGAGCGTCACCGCGCAATGGCAGAAGATCGACGCCCTGACGCGCCAGATCAGCGCTCTCAACGAGCGCCTGCGGGAGGCGGACGTCGCCGCACCGCCCCCGGCAAACGAGCCGCCACCGCACTACTGAACCTTGTCTAGCGCGCCTCGTGCAGTTCGCGGATGCCTCTGCGCAGCGCTGAGGCCGCCGGCAGCACGGTGACGAGCTCTGGCGCCATCACCAGTTGGTCACGACCGCCGTCCTTGGCGCTGTAGAGGGCACGGTCGGCGGCGTCGACCAATGAAGCGGGGCCGGCGGTGCGTTCGAGGCCGGGACGGCAGATGGCGCCGCCGATGCTCGCGGTGACCATTCCCGATGGTGTGTTCAGCACGTGCGGGATGGCAATGTCGCGCAAGGCGCGCCGGATCCGCTGGCCGATCCGGGCACAACCCAGAGCGTCGGTATTGGGCAGCAGCATCACGAATTCCTCGCCGCCATATCGGGCCGCAAGATCGGTGGTGCGGAGCGCTTCCGCCGATAATATCTTGGCGAAAGCGCGCAAGCACTCGTCGCCGGCGAGGTGGCCGTATTCGTCGTTGTATTGCTTGAAATGGTCGAGATCGATCATCAGGATGCCGAGCGAGGTGTGCTCGCGATACGCCCTGCCGAATTCCTGGAGCAGGCGTTCATCGAAGTGGCGCCGGTTGGAAAGTCCGGTAAGGCCATCTTCCGTCGCCAGCGTCTCAAGCCTGCCCTCGAGATCCTTCTGCTGCGTCACATCACGCAGGATCGCGACGACGCCGTCGATGTCGCCGTCGGCCGTACGCGTCACGCGCAGCGACGACTCGACCCAGACCTCGGATTTTTTCCGGTGCCGCGCGCGATAGGTCATGCGGGCATCTTCCAGTTCGCCTTCGCGCAGCGCGCGAACGGTCTCCTCCACGCGAGGCAGGTCCTCCGGATTGATCCCGGCCAGGGCCTGCGTCCCCACCAATTGCTGCGGCCGCCAGCCCAGGACACGAATCGAGGACGGCGAGGCATATTGCACCGTTCCATCCACGCCCACGCGCGTCACCAGATCGCTCGATCCCTCCGCGAGCGCGCGGAAGCTGGCTTCCTTCGAGGCCAGCGCCGCCGCCATGCGCTCGCCCTTGATCAGTTGGCGAACCAGATAGAAGCCGATGATCGCAATGAGCACGACGAGGCCGAGGACGAAGCCGGTGCGGGCCATGGCGGCGGAACGCCATTCGCCCACCACCTCGTCCTGCGCTTTCGTCACCAGGATCGTGAAGTGGTAGTGCTCGCTGCGCTGGTAGGCTCCGATCCGCTGCAAGCCGTCCAGCGACGACAGGAAATGGTACACGCCGGACGATTCCCGGTAATCGATGCCGCGCAGAAACTCGCCGTTCGAGACATCGCGTCCGACGGTGCCGTTGTCGGGCCGGCGGGCCAGTATGATGCCATCCGAGCTGAGCAAGGACACCGTGCCACTCTGTCCGATGTCGAACTGATGGTAAAATTCGGAGAAGTATTCGGTGCTGATTGTGACGACAACGACCCCCGCAAAGCTGCCATCCGGACGATTGAAGCGGCGAGACAATGTGATGATCCAGTCGCCGGTGACGCTGCTCTTGATCGCAGGTCCAACGAAGCTGTCGTGCGAGGAAGATTGTTTGTGATGGATGAAATAGGCGCGATCGCTCACATTGCTGCCGATGGCACCGGACGATGTAAGCCAATTTCCGTCCGAGTCCACGATGACGAACGCGTGGATGAGCCGCGAGCCTGCCTTGCGCGCGGCGACAATCTTTTGCAGCTTCGAAATCACGTCAGGGGCCGCGCCGTCCGCTTCCAGACGGCTCGACACGCCGATGATGCTGGCTTCCGCCAGATCGAAACTGTCCTCGACATGCTGCGTGAGCGAACGCGCCAGATTGCGAAGCGATACGTCTGCGGCTGCGACGGCGGCATCGCGCGTGGACAATTCGCGCATCGCGGTGGTGGCCAAGATCGCGGCGCAGACCAACGCGACAAAGCCCGCCGCGAAATACGGCAGGCGTATCACGCCAGCTCTATGAGGTGCCGCGTCCATCGCGCAGGATTCTCCAGGTCAGGAAAACTCCCACGCAACCCCTTATTTATCTCTGAAATACGCGCCGGAAACCGCCTCGGCCGCTCCCGTAGTACTACGGAAGAAGCTGCAAAACGAGCCCGCGCCTCGTCGTATCACTTACGAGCTGTTACGACGACCGCGTCGCGAGGTAGATGCTTACGGCAATGAGCACGAACACGATCGCGCTCAAGATCACCGGGGCCAGCCGTTTCGAACTGCCGCTCCTTGGCGAGTCATTCGCGGCGCGGTTAAATTCCTGTACCATGTCGCCTCGCCGCCGCTGCCGTAAAGCCACGGGAGCGACGCGATCATCGGAAAAATGCCAGAACCCTGTCCCAGAGCGAAGGCGCTCCCTCGTTCTCGCTCTTCTCCGGCGACAACGGTGGCGACGTCGCAGTCGCGGGCTGCGTCATGCTGGCCGGGTCAGACGCCGGAAAACTGTCGATCAAGCCGGCTTCCAACCTGGCATGCATCTCCTGGTCGGCCTGCGCCGCCTCACGGGGATCGGTCGCATGTTTATCATGGGGCGCGGGATTGAATTGGTCAGCCATGAGGCCCTCCATGACGGAGAAAACGCCGCATCCGAGCCGAAGTTCCTTTCCCGCCTTGGCCAACGGCGCCGCGGCAGTGTATCAGGGGTGTCGAAGTCCCGCCGATCCCGCCCAAGGAACGATCGATTGCCCCAGGAAACTGAAGCCGCCGTCAAGCCGTTTCTCGAAGTGCTGTCCGGCCGCAAACAGCCGAGCCCACCGATCTGGATGATGCGACAGGCCGGCCGTTATCTGCCGGAATATCGCGAGGTTCGGGCCAAGGCCGGCGGGTTTCTCGACCTGTGTTTCACGCCGGAATTCGCAGCCGAAGTCACGCTGCAGCCGATCCGCCGTTTCGCTTTCGATGCCGCGATCATCTTCTCGGATATCCTGGTTGTGCCTTACGCGCTCGGCCGGGCGGTGCGCTTCGAGGTCGGCGAAGGGCCGCGGCTTGATCCGCTCGACACGCCGGAAAAGATCGCAACGCTCGAGCCTCGCGCCGACCTTGGCAAGCTGGAACCGGTGTTTGAGGCGCTGCGCCTGGTGCGGCGCGAGCTCGATCCCAAAATCGCGCTGATCGGCTTTTGCGGCGCGCCCTGGACGGTTGCGACCTATATGGTCGCGGGTCAGGGCACGCCAGATCAGGCGCCGGCGCGATTGATGGCGTATCGGCACCCCGAGGCGTTCGCAGGCATCATCGACGCGCTGGTCGACAATTCGATCGACTATCTGTTGGGACAGCTCGCGGCCGGCGCCGACGTATTGCAGATCTTCGACACCTGGGCCGGCGTCTTGCCGCCGCGTGAGTTTCTGCGCTGGTCGGTCGAGCCGACCAGCCGCATCGTCGAAGGCGTGCGCGCGAAAGTGCCCGACGCCAAGATCATCGGCTTCCCGCGCGGCGCGGGCGCGCTGCTACCGGCCTATGTCGATGCAACCGGCGTCAATGCGGTGAGTATCGACTGGGCCGCCGAGCCCACCATGATCCGAGAAAAGGTGCAGAAACGGGTCGCCGTGCAGGGCAATCTCGATCCGCTGGTGCTGATTGCCGGCGGCGCCGCACTCGACCGGGCGATCGATGATGTGCTCGCAAGCTACGCCGGCGGCCGGCTGATCTTCAATCTCGGCCACGGCATCCAGCCGGAAACCCCGATCGCGCATGTCGAGCAGATGATTCGGCGGGTACGGGCCTATCGCGGTTGAACCGCGGCGGCCAGGCCGT
Organism: Bradyrhizobium sp.; assembly: GCF_049581145.1. Taxonomy (GTDB): domain Bacteria; phylum Pseudomonadota; class Alphaproteobacteria; order Rhizobiales; family Xanthobacteraceae; genus Bradyrhizobium. The sequence goes on along the minus strand of NZ_JBAURI010000044.1, from coordinate 2,047 downwards.
TCGGGCTCGTTAGGCCGGCCGGCTGCGTTCGATCAGTTCGGCGGCGCCCTTGGCGAGCAATTCCAGCCCGACTGCACGGCCGAGCTCGCGCGGCCGGTCGGCGGGCCCGGTCCGCGACGCCGCGATGAATCGGTCGCCGGCGTCGTCGAGCACCGACGCCGTCAGCACCATCTCGCGACCCGAAATCCGCGAAAATCCCGCAATCGGCGAATTGCAGTGGCCGTTGAGAACCCACAGCACCTCGCGCTCGGCATCGGCACAGGCGTGGGCCGCCGCATCGTCGATGCCGGAGAGAATACGCCTGGTCTGCCAGTCCTGAGCGGCGCACTCGACCGCGACGATGCCCTGTCCCGCCGCCGGCAGCATGTCCACAATCGGGAACTCATAGGCGATGCGGCCGGCGAGGCCGACGCGTTCGAGGCCCGAGCGTGCCATGATCAACGCGTCCGCGGGTCCCACGGAACCGCCGTCCGGCAGCCGCTGCTTGTCGCCCTGGTCGAGCTTGCGCACCCGCGTATCGGCGGCGCCGCGAAAATGAATCACCTCGACCTCCGGAAACAACCGCCGGACATAGGCTGCACGCCGCACGGCATTGGTGCCGATCTTGAAACCCTTACCGCGCGATTTCCCCAGGTCATCCAGCGAAAAGCCGGGACGCAGCACCAGCACGTCACCGGGCGGATCGCGCGACAGGGTCGCGCCAATCACGAGCCCGGGGGTATCCTCATTGCCCGGCATGTCCTTGAGCGAATGCATCGCGGCATGCAGATCGCCCGCCAGCACCGCCGCGCGGATCTGCGCCACGAATGCGCCGCCCTTGCCGCCATGCGGCAACAGCTTGCTGACCTGGTCACTGTCGCCGGTGGTTTCGAACTTGACGATCTCGACCGCGAGACCGGGGACGGCCGCGGTGAGCCGGCGCGCGATCTCTTCGGTCTGCGCCAGCGCCATCGCGCTCTTGCGCGTCCCGATCCGCAATCGATTTGTCACGCCGCACTCTCCCGCATCATCGTGCATCCTGCAATATCATGTCGGAGGCTTTTTCGGCGATCATGATGGTGGGCGCGTTGGTGTTGCCCGACATCAGGTCCGGCATGATCGAGGCATCGACCACCCGAAGCGCCTCGATGCCGCGAACCCTGAGCCGCTGGTCGACGACGGCCAGCGGATCATTGCCCATCCGGCAGGTCGAGGTCGGATGATAGACCGTGCTGCCGGTCTGACGGCAGAACTCGAGCACGTCGTCGTCGCTCGTGACATTCGGTCCCGGATGGATCTCCTCGGAGCAATACGCCTTCAGCGCCGGAGCGGCCAAAATCCTGCGCAAAATCCTGATGCCATCGATGAAAGCGGTGCGATCTGTTTCAGTCGCCAGGTAGTTGATGCGGATTTCCGGCGGCGCCGCGGGATCGGCGCTCCTGATCCTGAGCGAGCCGCGGCTCTCGGGACGCAACTGGCAGACCGAGGCGGTGAAGCCGGAATAAGGATGCAGGTTCTCGCCCATCTTGTCGGTCGAGAAAGGGATGAAATGGATCTGGATGTCCGGCGTCGAAAGACGCGGATTGGTCCTGAAGAACGCGCCCGAGGTGCCGGCGGCGATGGTCAGCGGCCCCCTGCGCAAGGCTGCATATTGCAGGCCGGCGAGCGCCCGGCGGACGGGATGGTTGACGATGTCGTTGAGCGTGACGCGCTGCGCGCAACGCGTGATGACGCGGACCTGCAAATGGTCCTGCAGATCATTGCCGACGCCTTTGGCGTCCAGCAGGACTTCGATGCCGAGCGTCTTCAACAGCTCCGCCGGCCCGATGCCGGAGAGCTGCAAAAGTTGCGGCGAGTTGTAGGCGCCGCCGGCGAGCATGATCTCCCGGCGCGCCCGCACGATGCGAACCGCGCCGTTCTGGTGGTATTCGACGCCAACGGCGCGCCGTCCGTCGAACACCAGCCGCCGCGCCAGCGCCGAGGTCTCGATACGCAAATTACTTCTGTTCTTCGCGGGCCGGAGATAGGCGAAGGCACTGCTGGCGCGGCGGCCGCGTCGCGTCGTGGT
>NZ_JBAURI010000043.1:0-3917 GCF_049581145.1 Bradyrhizobium sp. | reverse complement strand
CGGTGATCCTGATCGTCGCCTGGCAGTGGCTGCCGTTTGCGACCCTGATCCTGCTCACGGCGCTGCAATCCCAGGACGAGGAGCAGAAGGAAGCGGCCGAGATGGATGGCGCCAGCCCATTGTCCAGCTTCATCTACCTGACGCTGCCACATCTGGCGCGGCCGATCACGGTGGTGATCCTGATCGAAACGATCTTTCTGTTGACCGTGTTCGCCGAGATCTTCGTCACGACCGGCGGCGGCCCGGGCCTGCAGACCACCAATATCGCATTCCTGATCTATTCCCAGGCGCTGATCCAGTTCGATGTCGGCAACGCCTCCGCCGGCGGGCTGGTCGCGGTCGTGATCGCCAATGTCGTGGCCTTCTTCCTGGTGCGGATCGTCGGGCGGAATCTGGAGGCATAGACGATGGCACGCAAAGTCACCTCGCGGCATATCATGGTGTCCACGGCTGCCGCCTGGCTGGTCGGATTCCTGATTTTCCTGCCGATCCTGTGGATGGTTCTGACCAGCTTCAAGACCGAGCTCGAGGCGTTCTCGATGCCCCCCAAGTTCCTGATGTTTCATTGGACCACCGAGAACTATGCGACCGTGCAGGAGCGCAGCGACTACCTCCATCATGCCTTCAACTCGATCATCATCGCCGGCGGATCGACGCTGTTGGCGCTGATCATCGCGGTTCCGGCCGCGTGGTCGATGGCGTTTGCGCCGACCAGGCGCACCAAGGACGTTCTGCTCTGGATGCTCTCGACCAAGATGATGCCGCCGGTCGGCGTGCTGGTCCCGATCTATCTGTTGTACCGGACGTTCGGCTTGTTGGATTCGCGTGCCGGCCTGATCCTGATCCTGTGTCTCGGCAACCTGCCGATCGTGATCTGGATGCTGTTCACCTATTTCAAGGAAATCCCGAAGGACATTCTCGAGGCGGCACGGATGGATGGCGCGACCATCGAGCGCGAGCTGATCTATGTGCTGACGCCGATGGCGATCCCCGGACTCGCGTCGACGCTGCTTCTCAACTTCATCCTGGCGTGGAACGAGGCCTTCTGGACCCTGAATCTGTCGACCTCCGAAGCAGCCCCGCTCACGGTGTTCATCGCGTCCTATTCGAGCCCGGAGGGCCTGTTCTGGGCCAAGCTGTCGGCGGCCTCGACGCTCGCCATCGCTCCGATCATCATTCTCGGCTGGTTCAGCCAGCGGCAGCTCGTCCGCGGGTTGACCTTCGGCGCCGTCAAGTAGCGACAAGGACCAGGCAACATGGGTCAGATCACGCTCCAGGCCGTCCGGAAATCGTTCGGTCCGGTCAATATCATCAAGGACGCCAATCTCGACATCCAGAATGGATCGTTCGTGGTCTTTGTCGGGCCGTCCGGTTGCGGCAAGACCACGCTGCTGCGCCTGATTGCCGGGCTCGAGGATGTCACCGGCGGCCAGATCCTGATCGACGGCCGCAACGTGGTGGACGTGCCGCCGGCGAAGCGCGGGCTGTCGATGGTGTTTCAGTCCTATGCGCTCTATCCGCACATGAGTGTGCGCGGCAACATCGCCTTCGGGCTGAAGATGGCGGGCCTGCCGCGGGCGGACATCGATCGCAAGGTGGAAGCCGCCGCCGCGACGCTCAATCTGGCGCCCTATCTCGATCGCAAACCGCGCGAGCTTTCGGGTGGCCAGCGTCAGCGCGTCGCGATCGGGCGCGCCATCGTGCGCGAGCCCAAGGCATTCCTGTTCGACGAGCCGCTGTCGAATCTCGACGCGGCGCTGCGGGTCCAGATGCGGCTGGAAGTCACCAGGCTGCAGAAGCAGCTCGGGACCACCGCGGTCTACGTGACCCATGACCAGGTCGAGGCCATGACCATGGCCGACAAGATCGTTGTCCTGAATGCCGGCCGCATCGAGCAATACGGCTCGCCGCTCGAATTGTACGAGCGGCCGGCCAACCTGTTCGTCGCCGGTTTCATCGGATCGCCGAAGATGAACTTCGTGCCGGGAGAGGCGGCCGGCGAGCCCGGCGTCGCGACGCTGGGCGTCAGGCCCGAGCATCTGAAAATCAGCAAGGAGGGCGAGGGCTGGCCGGCGACCGTCTCGGTTGCCGAGCATCTTGGCAGCGACACGTTTCTTTATGTCGACGCCGGAAAGCGGGGAATGCTGACCGTGCGCTATGTCGGCGAACTCGATCTGAAGGCCGGCGACCGCGTGTGGCTTTCGCCGGATCCGACCCGCCTGCATCGCTTCGACAAGGACGGTGAGGTTCTCAGGACCTGATTGTCGGTGCGCCGGCGGGACATCCACCAGGGGCCGACAGGCCAACAGGAAGACGAACGATATGTATCTGGAAAAATTCAGGCTGGATCGAAAAACCGCGCTGGTGACCGGCGCCGGTCAGGGAATTGGGCTGGCCTGCGCGGAAGCTCTCGCGGAGGCGGGAGCCAGGGTGGTGATCGCGGATCGCGATCCGGACATTGCCGCGGCGGGTTGCGCGAGCCTGACCGCCAAAGGCCTCGACGCCGAGGTCGTCATCATGGATGTGACGGACTCCGGCCGTGTTGGCGAAGTGGCGGATGAACTGGTCTCGCGACACGGCGCGATCGACATCCTCGTCAACAATGCCGGAATTGCCCGCAGCGAAACGCCGGCGGAGACCGTGACGGACGAGCATTGGCTCAATGTCATCGACGTCAATCTCAACGGCACGTTCTGGTGCTGTCGTGCCTTCGGCAAGCACATGCTGCGGGCGAAGTCGGGGTCGATCGTGAATATCGGCTCGATGTCGGGCTTCATCGTCAACAAGCCGCAGGAGCAATGCTTCTACAACGCGTCGAAGGCCGCAGTGCACCATCTGACGAAATCGCTGGCGGCCGAGTGGGGCGCCCGCGGCGTGCGCGTCAATGCGGTGGCACCGACCTATATCACGACCCCGCTCAATGCCTTCGTCAAGAACAATCCAAGGATGTATGATGCCTGGATCGGTGGTACGCCGATGGCGCGCATGGGGGAGGTTGATGAAATCGCCTCCGTCGTGCTGTTCCTGGCATCCGAGGCCGCAAGCCTGATGACCGGGAGCGTCGTTGTCGTCGATGGCGGTTATACGTGCTGGTAGAGCATGATCGGGAAAGCGGGTAGCGGTTTTGCCTCGCGACAAACGTGGAACGCGTCTGCGCGCAGATCATGTTAGGAAATAGGGCGCGATGACGGCTCGTCGCGCTTGCGCCGATTGTGGACGGAATTGCCATGAAACACGCCTTCATCGGTGTCGATGTCGGGACATCGAGCGCGCGCGCCGGCGTGTTCGACGAGGCCGGCACCCTGTTGGCGACCGCGCGGACTCCGATCACGGTTTGGCATGAGGCGGGCGGCGTCGTCGAACAGTCGTCCAGCGACATCTGGGCGGCCTGCGCCGCTTCCGTTCGCGCCGCCATGGCGCAGGCGGCGATTCCGGCCTCCGCCGTCACGGGCGTAGGCTTCGATGCGACCTGCTCGCTTGTGGCGCTCGATGCGGCCGGTGATCCGCTGACGGTCAGCGCGTCCGGCGATAGCAGACGGAACGTCATCGTCTGGATGGATCACCGTGCGATCGCCGAGGCGCGTCTGGTGAATGAAACGCGGGACGAGGTTCTTCGCTATGTCGGCGGTTCGATCTCGCCCGAAATGGAAATTCCGAAGCTGCTCTGGCTGCAGCGGCACATGCCGCAGACCTTTGGCTCGGCGGGGTATTTCTTCGATCTGGCCGACTATCTCTCCTTTCGGGCCACCGGTTCGACGGTGCGCTCGATCTGTACGGTCGGCTGCAAATGGAATTACCTGGCGCATGAGCAGCGCTGGAGCAACAGCTATTTTGAGCGCCTCGGTCTTGGCGAACTGGCCGCGGACGGCCATGCGAAAATCGGCAACGGGATCGTCGCGCCCGGTACGCCGCTGGGC
>NZ_JBAURI010000042.1:0-5786 GCF_049581145.1 Bradyrhizobium sp. | reverse complement strand
CGCAAGCCCCGGCACCGGCCGCGCGCGCGGCGGCAGGTCGGGCTCTGTGTCCTGCGGGTCGAGGTTGGAGCGGTCGCGCGCCAGCACCGAATAGCGCGGCAGCGGGCTCAACCGGGCAAAGCTCAGGGCCCTGCTGCCGATGCTGTTGGTCTGGATGGTGAAATGTCCGTCGAGGGGCGTGTTGTCGAACTTGGTCGCCACGCGTCCTTCCACGCAGGATTCGTCGGCGACCGACTCGTTGCGCTGCAGCGCGGCGGTGACGGCTTGCTCGATGTAGTGCTGCGAGAAATAGAGGTGGAATTGCGGGGCGCTCTCCCCCGAGTCCGACATCAAATCGATCGGCGTCGGCCCGTTGCGCTGGCCCGCGATGATCTCGAAGCTGAGCTCGCATCGAGCGAAGGTGCGCGACAGGTCCTTGCCGACTGGCCGGTAGACGGCAATCAGGAGACGATGCGTGCCGACGCGAGGCGGGATCTGGAGCGAGACGTTGTTGGGATCCCGGCTGAACGTGAGGTCCGAGTTGACCGCGCCGACGAACACCCGATACTCGTCGCTGCCGACCGTCTGGCGATCCGGCAAGTTGTGAATGTCCAGCGCATACATCGGCGCCTCGTCCGGCGGCTGGCCGAGATAGGCCAAGGCAAACCCGACGATAACCATCGCCGCTGCCCCGCCAAGGGTCGCGTGCACCGGACTGCCTGGAAGTCTCAGCGTCGAGCGGACCACCGCCGATCCGCCGATGAGGGCGCCGGCACCTCCGCACAGCAGCGCGAAGATCAGCTCTATCATCCAGTAGGTCTGGCGGTTTGCGACGAAAAGGTCGCCGACGACGAAGACCGCCACGAACGAGACCACGGTCACGAACACGAGGAAGGCGACCGCGATGACGACCTGGGTGGTCGATGGGATCGTCCTGTCGATGCTGCCGCCCTCGGGGACGGCGTCGGAGTTCCTTGCCGTGGTCCGCCGTCTGCCTGTTCGTCGGCTGTCGGAATTGCCGGCTGTCTGGGTGGCGTCGGCGTCGTGTGCGCTGCCCCGCGTCATGACCAACACTCCTCACGCTGCGAGTGGATGGACATCACGACATTATTCTCGATCGGCCGCGCCTCGTGTGAGCTGCTTCACAATCTGCCGATGGCAGGGGCAGGCGTGTCGACGCGGGGGTGATTCGGGGGCAGGGGGTCGACGTCGCGTGGCGATCGGCGCGCACCGCGATCTTCGATGAAACGGAATCTCAAGCAAAGATCGCAATCGACTTTTCTAAAATGTCGCGCTCCATGCACGGCCGGTTCGTTCTCCCGCTGCGAACGAGCAATCTCTGCCGCGTGGTCCGCCGAGTGCAGCGTCGCCTGCGTCGTGGGGCGCCGCGCCGCTCGTCAGCTGCAGCCGAGCTCCCCGCAGCCCCACCCAACGCCGCAAGACCGAATCGCGCAGGCCAAGTTCCTTGGCCACCGATCCGATCGTGCGGCCACTCGATGCGACCAGATCAACGGCTTGCCGCTTATAGTCGTCCGTAGATGACCGACGTTGACGGCTGTTTCACCCCACAGGCAAAACGAAGCGTTTTTTGCGCGGGGATCAGGTTGCATCACCCAGTACGGCGTTCTGATTTTCAGAAATCGTTGTTGACGCTCACCCCAAATCACCTGCATAGTGCCGCCATCCTGTCCCACAGAGGGGCGTTCCGGATCGTCCAGAGACGCGGGGCGGGATGCGGTGGACGCGGCGGCGTCGGGGTGTGACACGTGATGGCAGGGCGGGTTCTTTGGAACCTGTGAGCGGTCAACGGCGCGCTGACGAACGATGCTGTCGCGTACGGTGAAGTCGTGTGGTCCTGACGCCTCAATGGTCGGCGTCAAGTCTTCGGAAGCCTGTCGGCCCGACCGGGCGGATGGCAACGCCGAAGGCGACGGTGTCAAAAAAGCCTGGATCGCCGAGGAGAGCACGAAGTAAGCCGTAAAGCCATTGCGCAGGGAATGTCGGAGTGTTTCCGCTGAACCTGTATGCTCGTGTGCCGCTTGCCTTCTACTACTCTATCGCACACGAGACCGCGGGTGCAGCGTGCACCCGGCATTCCCTGCGCCCTCGTTCTCGAGGCGCAAGACTTGCTAGGCAAAGCTCGGGCGACCAGCGCCGCGAGACCGTGAAACCGTATCTGCTGCTTGAAGATCGAATTCGTGGCGTAGGCCGGGCGCATCCGCGCCGTGCCGAATTCGAGAGATCTTGGTGGCAACCATGAACAACAATCGTCATTTGGTTGCGCGTGTGGCGCGCGGTATGCCCGGGCCACGATGCGCAATTGTGCATCTGGAATCTCGAGATTCTCAGGTGCGCAATTGCGCACCATAGTTCGATGCCACCGGGCGCAAAGCCTGTCATCGGGCGCGCATTCGCGCGACCCGGTGGCGCCCGTTGCCATCGCCCCGGAATGACAAGCACGGCAAGCCAGCAGTCCTCTCCCGGCGAGTTCAGATTGCAGGCCCATGAATGGTCATATCGCCGGTTGATGACGGGACAGGGCTGCAGTTTCGCAAGTCAGCCAGTCGGACGGCCTGTTGATGGGGCAGCTCACGGATGTTGCATCCAAGCCGTTGCGCGTGCTTCACATCCGGCTCAATCTGCCGGACAACCGAGCTCTGGGCGTCGGCGAGGATCCCCAGGGATTCGCCGAGGATGGCCAAGCAAATCGAGGGGTCGGGCCCGGAAACGCTGGAGCATGCATGTCGTCCTATTCCGATGATCTCCGTTCCGCCGCATTGGCCTACCATCGGCTGCCGCGGCCAGGCAAACTCGAGATCCAGGCGATCAAGCCGCTCGCCAACCAGCGCGATCTGGCTCTGGCCTATACGCCCGGGGTTGCTGCGGCCTGTGAGGAAATCGCCGCAAACCCCGCCGAGGCCGCGTCGCTGACCGCGCGCGCCAACCTGGTCGCGGTCGTCACCAACGGCACCGCGGTGCTCGGCCTCGGCAATATCGGGCCCTTGGCCTCGAAGCCGGTGATGGAGGGCAAGGCGGTTCTGTTCAAGAAGTTCGCCGGCATCGACGTGTTCGACATCGAGATCGCCGCCGACACCATCGAGCGCGTGGTGGAGACGGTGGCGGCGCTGGAGCCGACCTTCGGCGGCATCAATCTCGAGGACATCAAGGGTCCGGAATGTTTCGAGATCGAGGCGCGGCTGAAGGAGCGCATGAAGATCCCGGTGTTCCACGACGATCAACACGGCACCGCGATCATCGTCGGCGCCGCGATCACCAACGCGCTGCTGCTGAACGGCAAGAAGCTCTCCGAGGTCAAGATTGTCACGTCAGGGGCGGGCGCCGCCGCGATCGCCTGCCTCAATCTTTTGGTCTCGCTGGGCGCGCAGCGCAAGAACATCTGGGTCTGCGACATCGACGGCGTCGTGCATGAGGGCCGCAACACGCTGATGGACCCCTGGAAGGCGGTCTACGCGCAGAAGACCGACAAGCGCAAAATGGCCGAAGTGATCGGCGGCGCCGATATCTTCTTAGGCCTCTCCGCGCCGAACGTGCTGACGCAGGACATGATCAAGCAGATGGCGGACAAGCCTTTGGTGATGGCGCTCGCCAATCCGAACCCGGAGATCATGCCCGAGGAGGCGCGCGCGGCGCGGCCGGATGCGATGATCTGCACCGGGCGCTCGGACTTTCCGAACCAGGTCAACAACGTGTTGTGCTTCCCCTTCATCTTTCGCGGCGCGCTCGATGTCGGCGCCACCGCGATCAACGAAGACATGAAGCACGCCGCGGTCGATGCGATCGCCCAGCTCGCGCGTGATCCGCCGTCGGACGCGGTGGCGCGCGGGTTCGACGGCGGCGAAACCCAGGGGTTCGGGCCGGGATCGTTGATCCCGAGCCCGTTCGATCCGCGGTTGATCCTGCGCATCGCGCCGGCGGTGGCGAAGGCCGCCATGACCTCAGGCGTCGCGACCCGGCCGATCAAGAATTTCGACGAATATACCGCGCTGCTGGAGCGGTTCGCGTTCCGCTCCGGCCTGGTCATGAAGCCGGTGTTCGCCAAGGCAAAGAGCCAGCGGGTCCGGGTGATCTATGCCGAGGGCGAGGACGAGCGCGTGCTGCGCGCGACCCAGGTCGTGCTGGAGGAGAAGCTGGCGCATCCGATCCTGGTCGGACGTCCCTCCGTGGTCGAGTCGCGGCTCAAGCGGTTCGGCCTTTCGATCAAGGCCGGCCGCGATTTCGACCTGGTCAACCCCGAGGACGATCCGCGTTACCGCTCCTATGTGCAGTCCTACATCGAAATCGCCGGCCGCCGTGGCGTCACCCCGGATGCCGCGCGCACGGTGGTCCGCACCAATGCGACCGTGATCGCGGCCCTCGCGGTGATCCGCGGCGAGGCGGATGCCATGATCTGCGGGATCGAGGGCCGCTATATGAGCCATCTGCGCCATGTCCGCGAGATCATCGGTTTTCTGCCGGGGCTCAGCGATTTCTCGGCGCTGGCGTTGATGATCACCAGCAAGGGCGCCTACTTCATCGCCGACACCGAGGTACGGCCGAATCCCACCGCCGAGGAACTCGCCGAAATGGCGGCGATGGCGGCGAACCACGTGCAGAGGTTCAACCTCAAGCCCAAGATCGCCTTTGTGTCGCATTCCGACTTCGGCAGCTACGACACCGAGTCCTCGCGCAAGATGCGCCGCGCCACCGCGCTGCTCAGGGAACACCATCCGGAACTGGAAGCCGACGGTGAGATGCAGGGCGATACCGCGCTCTCGGAAGCGACGCGGAAACTGATCCTGCCGCATTCGAAGCTCGAAGGCGTCGCCAATATCCTGATCATGCCGAATCTGGATACCGCCAACGTCGCCTATCAGATGATCAAGGTGCTGGCCGACGCGCTTCCGGTCGGGCCGATCCTGATCGGCCCGTCACGTCCGGCGCATATCCTCACCCCGTCGGTCACCGCGCGCGGTATTCTCAACATGACCGCGATCGCCGCCGTCGAAGCCCAGGAGCGCGCCAGCCGCCAGGAGCCGAGCCTGTTCAGCTAATCACCTCAAAAAGCCGGGTTCGAACCGCCCTTTCGGGTCAAGAATTGGCCGCGATCCGAATGCAGACAGCGCCCGCTCGGCCTTCGATCCGGGCGTTTGAAAAACGCAGGCGGATTCCCCATGATCCGCTTGCTCCGTCGTCAGTAAGCCTGCCGTTTAGATCGATCAATGAGGCCGACCATGCCAGCATTAATTGCTTTCGGACGAATTTTGTTCGCCGTCCTGTTCATCTACACGGGCGCCTCGAAACTGTTCGCCATTCAGGCGACGGCGGATGCCATCGCCGCCAAGGTCGTCATTCCGGCGCTGTTGGTCCCTTACACGACGCAGCTCGAGGGCCTGACCGGAATGCCGACGCCGCAGATGCTTGCGATTGCCGCCGGCGCGTTCGAGGTCATCGCGGGCTTGATGATCGCGCTCAATTTCGGCGCGCGGTTCTTCTCGCTGCTCCTGATCCTGTTCGTGGCTATCGTGACGTTCTATTTCCACGACTTCTGGAATCAGGCCGCATCCGACAACGGCAAGACGCTGATGGATGCGCTGAAGAACCTGTCTTTGATCGGCGCCCTCTTCATGATCGCCGGATATGGCCGACGGCCGCCCGTCGCCGAGCCCGCTTATGGGGACGTCTAGCAGCTTGTCGGACTTACCCCAACGGGCTGTCTTTTGGCTAGAATCTCCACAATGATTCGAGCGCGTCTCAGGGCAGGCCACCGATGAGCAATTTCCGTGACGTTGATAGGCTGACGGGTTTTC
>NZ_JBAURI010000041.1:0-3293 GCF_049581145.1 Bradyrhizobium sp. | reverse complement strand
ACGCGCTTTCGCTGCAATCGTTCTACCGGCTGCTCAGCCGCAATTCGACGTTCGCATACAAGGGCAGGAATCTCAGCCCACGCCTGATCGCGCGCGAGATCGACGCTACCTATCTGATCCGGGGTTCGGTGCGGCGCGCGGGCAAGAAAATCCGGGTCACCGCCGAGCTGATCGCCCCCGAAAACGGCGAGCAATTATGGACCGGTCGCTATGACCGCGATATCGGCGATTTGTTCGCGCTGCAGGATGAACTGACGACGGATCTGTCCGCCGCATTGGCTCCGGAGATTTTTCGCGCAGAAGCGCGCAGCCGGGCCCGCTTGTGGTCCACCGACCTGACCGCATGGGATCGGTTCCTGCGCGGGCTCTCGCATTATTATCGGCAGACCAAGCCGGATTTCGAGGCCTCGATTGCCCTGTTCAGGGAGGCCATCGCGCTCGATCCGGCGCTCGCCATCGCGCGCGCCTATCTCGGCACCATCCTGGTGCAGGGCGCGCAGTATGGCTGGATCAAGAGCACCCGCGACTTGTGGGCGGAGGCGATGAGCCTGGCGGAAAGCAGCGTCCGGCTCGACCCGCGGTCGTCATTTGCGTTTTCGATCCTGGCCTATATGCACGCGATGGACGGCAACCACGAGCCCGCGCTCGATGCCGCCCGCAAGGCGGTTGAACTGAATCCCTACGACATGGGCGCGCGCGGCGTGCTCGGCATCTGTCATCTCGTCCTGGGCGAGCATCGCGAGGCCATCGAACTGTTCTCGATGGCGGTGCAGCGCGGCAACAGCGATCCCCGCTATCAATGGTCGGCGCTGAACGCCTTCAGCCACTATCTGCTGCGGCAATATGATGCCGCGCTGTCCTGGGCGCGCGAGGCGCTGTATCTCAATCCCAACCATCTGCAGGTGCTCGCGGTCCGCGCCGCGGCGCTGGCGCAGTCGGGGCGATCGGAGGAGGCGGCAATTGCGACCGAAGTGTTGCTCACCAGCTATCCCGGCCTGACCGTCGAAAAGCACCTGCGGAATTTCCGCTGGAAAAGGCCGGCCGATATCGCGCATTACCGTGACGGCCTATTGAAGGCCGGCGTGCCGTCGACGAGACTGACGCTGGTTGGCGCAGCAAGATCTTGAACCAGCTTCGCGGTTCTTATCATCAATTGTCAGTCGGCCGGCATGTCCGGCGTTTCGTTTGCAAATCGGGGAGCCCCCTTTTTCGCATCGATTGACGCAACCAGTTCGGCACGGACCTGGTCGAGGACGGGTCCGTAGTCGCGCGCGGCGGTTTGCCTGAACAGGCGGAGCGTCGGATACCAGGGGCTGTCGTCGCGATCGAGCAGCCAGCGCCAGTCCGGCACATGAGGCAGCAGCACCCAGGTGGGCCGGCCGAGCGCGCCGGCCAGGTGCGCGATGCTGGTATCGACCGTGATCACCAGATCGAGGCATGACAGGAGCGCCGCGGTCTCCGCGAAATCAGTCAGATCGGCGGTGAAGTCGACGATGTCGGGCGTTGCGCGCAGCAGCTCGGCGTCCCGCGGTCGCGGCTCCTTCTGGAGGCTGACGAATGTCGCATCGACGTCCAGGATGCGGCTCAGCATCCGAAACGGCATCGATCGGTTGCGGTCATTCCAGTGCCTGGGGTCGCCGGACCACACCAGGCCGACACGCATCTTGTGGCGGCGCCCCAGGCGGTTGTCCCAGGCCTGCGCCCGCTCGGCATCCGGCGCGGCCAAATAGGATGTTGCGGCGGGAATGGTGTCGAGCCTGGTTTCGAACGCCAACGGCAGGCTGCTGATCGGAACGTGAAAATCGAACGGCGGCAGCACCGTATCCGGCAATCTCGGCAGGCACTGTGAAACGCCGTTCAATCCCGACAGGATCGGACAGAGCGCCGGCTCGACCATCAGGATCACGCGTGCGCCGCGCGCCGCGAGCATCGGGACATAGCGTGCGAACTGGATCGAATCCCCGAACCCTTCATCGCTGCACACCACGACCGTCCTGCCTGCGACGGGCTCTCGTCCGAACCACATCGCGCCGCGCAGCTTCGGGTATCCCATCGACAGCGTGGGAATGCGCCAGCGCACTTCGCGTCCTGTCCAGCCCGCCTTGAAATCCCCGCGCAGCAACTGCAGCAACGCGACGTTCCAGGCGGCCTCGGCGTGGCCCGCGTCGATCGCCAAGACTTCTCCGTAAGCCATCATCGCCTCGTCGAGGCGGCAAAGCTCGGCCAGCGCGCTCGCCTTGTTGACGAGGGTTGTCGCGGCATCCGGGTCGATTGCCAGCGAACGCTGGTACCAGGACAGCGCTTCCTCGGTCCGATTCTGCGCCTGCAGCACGGCGCCCATATTGTTGCAGGTCTTGGCGTTGGCGGGATCCAGCGCGATGGCCCGAAGGTTTTCGGCGATCGCTTCGTCGAACCGGTTCAGGCTCTTCAGCACCAGGGCTCGCAGATAGCGCGTCGGCGCATGATCCGGCTGCAGTTCGGCGCTGCGCTCGAGATCGACCAGCGCCTCCGCCAACTGCCCCGCCTCGTGGAGAAGATATCCTGCCATGTAGGCCGCTTCGCGATGGCGGGGATCGAGCTTGGCCGTCAACTTGAAACAGAGCAGCGCGTCGGACGGACGCCCTGCGGCCAGCAGCGTATTTCCCATCTGCCAAGAAAGCTGGCATGAGAGCCCGGCATCGTCCGGCTTGAGCTGCATAGCCTGGTCGAAGGCCCGGAGCGCGTCGTCGTGCCGTCCGAGCTTCCGCAGCGCGATTCCCAATGTCGTCAGATAGGCCGGCTTCAGCGACTTCCGGATCGCGCGCGATACCCATTCGACCGCATGGTCGAACTGGCCGGCTTCCAGATGCACGAGACCCACGATGTGCAGCGTGTCCGCGTTGTCAGGATCGAGCGCGAGCGCCTGCCGGCAGCGCGCCTGAGCGTCGAGGAGCCGCCCGGCGAGCGCCTGCTCGATGGCGGAGGCCTGGAGCACCGCGAGACCGTGCGCTCCCGGCACGCGCTTGCCGCCCGCTTCGATCCTGGCCGTTCCGGTGTTGGCCTTTTCGGCGGCCCGCCGCTCGCGACGGTTCATCTGCGCCTTGCTAGCGATGGCTCTGCTTTGTAGCCGAAGATCGATCCGAGAAATCGATCATTGCAGGATGGATTTCGCGATAGCAACCCGTCCTACCTTCTTGGTTTCATGAGACCAGAACTCGGAAATGACATGCTAGATGATTCGGCGGCCCGCAGTAAGTGCGCGCCAGATGCAGCGAGCATTGCCATTGCGATGCCGATCCCAGCCCGGTCAAACT
>NZ_JBAURI010000040.1:0-2066 GCF_049581145.1 Bradyrhizobium sp. | reverse complement strand
ATGGAGGCGCATTATTTCGCCAATGACTGCTTCATGCGGCCCGAGCAGCTTCTCGACGAGGCGGTAAAGCTTGCCGGCATTCCCGGCGTCATCGTGCAAGGCCGCTACGATCTGCTGTGTCCGCCGTCGACCTCGCACGCGCTGGCCGCGCGCTGGCCAGATACCGAAATCCGTATCGTCGAAGAGGCCGGCCACTCGCTGTACGATCCCGGTGTCAGGAACGCCGTGATGAAGGCGATCGCCGACACGGCTTCAAGGACAGTCAGTTGAAGGAAAATCAGACTCTTAAGGGAAACCAGATATGCCGCTCGCCGGAAAAGGAATGCTGTTGACGTCGATGGATGTCGACGCCGCCGACGAGGCCGAGTTCAACCGCTGGTATGATCGCGAGCATCTCGAAGAGCGTGTCGCGATCGAGGGCTTCGTCGAAGCCAGGCGCTATGTCGCGCAGACCGGCGGCCCGAAATATCTCTGCCTGTATTCGACCAAGACCGTCGAGGTGCTGGACAGCCCGGCCTATCGCGCGCGGCTCGCCAATCCGACCCCGGGGTCGACCAGGAACATGGCGCGGTTCAAAAACATGATCCGCGCGGTGGCGCGCA
This sequence comes from Bradyrhizobium sp., assembly GCF_049581145.1. Classification (GTDB taxonomy): domain Bacteria; phylum Pseudomonadota; class Alphaproteobacteria; order Rhizobiales; family Xanthobacteraceae; genus Bradyrhizobium. Next base: position 1,464 of record NZ_JBAURI010000040.1, on the reverse strand, counting down.
TCACCTCTAGCCGCGGACAAGGACGCGGCGCGGTGCTCGGCATCGTTCGCCTGCGTCCGCACGCCGGCAGCGAAGCCGCATTGCGCGCCGCGCTGGACAAGGCGCTTGATCCGGCCGGCGTCGATGGGGTGATCTCGATGCATCTGATCGAGAGCGATCCCGCCCTCTCCGGGCCGACGCCTGAAATTCCCTCCGCTGCCGGTGCCGGCGACTGGTTCGTCCTGATCGATGGCACGAATGGGAACGCGGTCTCCGCGATCATGGCGGCGCGCTTCACCAGCACCGCGGCATCCGCGCAAGCGACGCTGGTCTCATCGGGGATTTATGACCTGATGTGGGACCTCGCAAAAAGCGACATCGCTTTGACTTGAATCATTCACACATGCGCCGGCCCGCCGCATATTGCAGCGCCACATCACGGCGCATTACGGCCAATGATATTAACGTTACGCATTGCACCGTTGAAAACGGCTTGGCCGGCAAATTTGGCTTTGTGCATCATCTTGAATGGCTCTAATAGGATAACCCTATGATCCCATACGGAAACCATAAGAGCGCCGGTTAAGCCCTCTCAAAGGAAAAGGCCGCGCTTCTCTCTCACCCCGGCGCGGAAAGCAGATGAAACCAACTGATATTTCGGCCCCCGACTACTTCCATAAAGTGGTCGACTGCCAGTGGGCCTGCCCTGCGCACACGCCCGTTCCGGAATACATCCGTTTGATTGCCGAGGGTCGCTACAGCGACGCCTATATGATCAATTGGCGCTCGAACGTGTTTCCCGGAATTCTGGGACGCACCTGCGACCGGCCGTGCGAGCCCGCCTGCCGCCGCGGCCGGGTCGAGGAAACGCCGGTCGCGATCTGCCGGCTCAAGCGGGTGGCCGCCGATTTCAAGGACGACATCAGGCATCGCCTGCCAAAGCCGGCACCGAAGAACGGCAAGCGCATCGCGCTGGTCGGGGCCGGTCCAGCCTCGCTGTCGGTGGCGCGCGATCTGGCGCCGCTCGGCTATCACTGCACGGTGTTCGATGCCGATCCCAAGGCCGGCGGCATGATGCGGTCGCAGATCCCGAAATTCCGGCTGCCGGATTCGGTGATCGACGAGGAGACCGATTACATCCTGGGCCTCGGCATCGAGTTCAAGGCCGGCCATCGCGTCGAGAGCATGAAGGCGCTGTTGGCCAACGAAGGTTCGGCCGACAAATATGATGCGATCTTCGTCGGCTCGGGCGCGCCGCGCGGTCGCGAACTCGCCATTCCCGGCCGCAAGGAAGCCGCCGCCAACATTCATATCGGCATCGACTGGCTCTCCAGCGTCTCGTTCGGCCACACCGACAAGATCGGCAAGCGCGTGATCGTGCTCGGCGGCGGCAATACCGCGATGGACTGCTGCCGCACCGCGCGCCGTCTCGGCGGTGAGGACGTCAAGGTGATCGTGCGCTCCGGCTTCGAGGAGATGAAGGCG
>NZ_JBAURI010000039.1:0-5170 GCF_049581145.1 Bradyrhizobium sp. | reverse complement strand
AGCTTTCGGGGGCGACCTGCCATTGATCGGCAGCGGCCTTGATCAGGATGGCGCGCGCCGTCGCGCCGGCCTTTCTGAGTGGCGTCCAGAACGCGCGAACCGAAGTCGAACCGCCCGTCGCCTGAAGACCCAATAGCGGATTGGCATAGAGCTTCTCGTCCGGCGGCGCGTGCTCGAGGAGCACTTGAGAAAGATCCGCATCGAGTTCCTCGGCAAGGATGGTCGCAATGCCCGTGTAGATGCCCTGCCCCATCTCGACCTGAGGCATGACCAAGGTGATTTCGCCGACCTCGCTGATGCGGATGAACGCGTTCGGCGCGAACTTCTGGTCCGTAGCGTCCTTTTCCTGCACCGGCTTGGCGGCGCCGACCGGAAGATGGAAGGCGAACACAAAGCCGGTCGCCAATGCGCCCGTCAGCAGCCCGCGGCGCGAGACGACGGCTAGGTCAGCTTGAGCGGCCATCTTGTTGCTCACGATTTCTGGCCGGTGGAAGCCTGCTTGATCGCGGCACGAATGCGAACGTAGGTGCCGCAGCGGCAGATGTTTCCCGCCATCGCCGCATCGATATCCGTATCGTCAGGATCCGGCGTCGCCAGCAAGAGGGCAGCGGCCGCCATGATCTGGCCGGATTGGCAATAACCGCATTGCACCACTTCCAGATCGAGCCAGGCCTTCTGGACGTTGGCGCCAATTTCAGTGGCGCCGACGGCCTCGATCGTGGTGATCGCGCGATGTTGCAACAGGCCGATCGGCAGCACGCAAGAGCGAACCGCCTTGCCGTCGACATGGACGGTGCACGCCCCGCACTGCGCGATGCCGCAACCGAACTTGGTCCCGGTCATGCCGAGAATGTCGCGCAGGACCCACAGCAGCGGCATGTCTACGGGCGCATCGACCGCTTTCTCTTCGCCGTTGATCGTCAGTGTCGTTGCCATCGGCCGCTCTCCATCGATCTCGAACTACGCGATATCCAGCGGACGCGACGTGACGGCGGTTCGCGTCGCCAGATCGCCGATCTTCGAGGCGTAGTTCCGGAAGTGCGCCGTCGCGTGGTGCGCCTGGATCGCGGCGACATCCTTGTAGAGTTCATCGATGACGAAGGTCGTCTCGTCGTCGAGGTCCTGCCAGAGGTCCCATCGCAGGTTTCCCGGCTCGGATCGGCTCTCACTCGCGAGGTTACGCAATAGCTTCTCCAGCTCGGCGAGCTTGCCTGGCCTGGCTTTGAGAAAGGCCGTCGTCTTCGTCGCCGTCGCCATGGTGCGATCCCCTGTGATTGCGAACTGCTCGTCGAATGAAGGCCGGCGGAATCGCCTCGTTGAAACCGCCGATCTCCTTACTGCCGGTTTAGGCTCACGCCGCCTGGCTGGACTTCTTGGCTGCGCGACCCAGGGCCTCGACCAGTGTCGATCCGACCAGATGATCCGAACGCGGGTTCTGCCCGGTGATGAGTTCGCGATCGACGACCACGTTGGGCTCGAAATCGACCTTGGCCGCGGACACATCGCCGCCGGCGGCCGTGAGCGCCTGCGGCATGGTGAAATACATCTTGCCGTGAAGGATCTCCTTCTCGACCCACTTCTCTTCGGACGCCGAGAAGATCGTCATCTTGTAACCGGCATATTGCCAGCCCTTGGCCCACTCCCGGGCCTTGGCGTCGTCGCCCGCCATCAGCGCGGCGCGAAACTCGCGCGAATGCGGCAGCGCCGAGACCAGCGCAATCGGTCCGTGGCAGAGCAGCGCGGTGGGTTTCGACTTCTCGTGGAAGTGGCGAAGCACCACGCCCATTTCCCGATCCTGCATCAGGTCAATGACCGGCGCCTGTCCGCCCGGCACGAACACCGCGGCGTAACCGTCGAGCCCTTCGTCCGTCACCGACTTGAGGACGCGGATTTGATTCATCACGGGCGACTTGTTCCAAAATTCCTTGGCGCGGTTGTAGGCTGCCTTGTCGCCGCCGAAATGCACCAGCGAATCCGAGGCTGCATCGAGATGCATCTTGTTGCCGTCGGGCGTCGCCAGCACGATGTCGTAGCCGGCATCGATCAAGGACATGATCGGAACGACAGTTTCGTTGAGGTAGTTTCCGGTGGGTCCCCAGCCGCCACCCTCCACCTCGATCCGGTCGGCGTTCGAGCCAACAACGAGAACTTTTCCCTTGCTCATATCGTCTCCTGTTGTCGTTGGATTGGGGCTGGGTTCATATGGTCTGGGCATCTTCGACCCCGTCCGATCATTGCATGATATTGGAGTTCGACGGCGCAGACCCGTAAAGAGATGTAAATCTCCCGCTATGCTCCGGCGACGCCGTCTCCGACCATATTTCCGGGCACGATGATCTTGTCGTATTGCGCTTCGCTGATCTGGCCCGACCGGAGCGCTGCTGCGCGCAGCGTCGATTTCGTCCGATCAGCATCCTCGGCGATGTGCGCGGCGTTCTGATAGCCGATCACCGGCGACAACGCCGTCACCAGCATCAGCGTGTTGTCGACATGCGCCTTGATCCTGTCGCGATCGAGTTCGGTTCCCTCGACCGAATAGGTTCGAAACTTCTCGCAACCATCGGCAAGGATGGTCGCCGAGTGCAGGAAGTTGTTGATGATGATCGGGCGCATCGCATTGAGTTCGAAATTGCCCTGGCTGCCGGAGAACGCGGTTGCGGTATCGTCGCCGATGACCTGGATCGCAATCATCACCATCGCTTCGCACTGGGTCGGATTCACCTTGCCCGGCATGATGGACGATCCAGGCTCATTGGCCGGCAGCTTCAACTCGCCCAAGCCGCAGCGCGGGCCCGAGGCGAGCCAGCGCATGTCGTTTGCGATCTTCATCAGCGCCACGGCAGCCCCGCGCAACCCGGCGGAGGCGCGTACCATGGCATCCAGCGAGCCCTGCGCCATGAACTTGTTCGGCGCGGTGACGAACGGCTTGCCGCTCAGTTCCGCGATCTTGGCGGCGACCTTCACCGAAAAGCCCTTGGGCGCGTTCAGCCCGGTACCGACCGCCGTACCGCCGAGCGCGAGCGGATAGAGGCCATCGCGCGAACGCTCGATTTCCGCAAGGCAGGCGCGGAGTTGTCCCGCCCATCCCGACCATTCCTGACCGACCGAAAGCGGCGTGGCGTCTTCCAGATGGGTGCGACCGACCTTGATGACGTCCATCCACCCTTTGGCTTTCCGTTCGATCGTCTCGCAGAGTTTTGAAAGCTCAGGCGCGAGCCTGTTGTCGATCACCGAGATCGCCGCGATATGCATCGCGGTCGGGAAACTGTCATTGGACGATTGGCCCATATTGACGTCGTCGTTGGGGCCGATCGGCTGCTGGCTGCCCAGCGTGCCGCCGAGCAACTGGATTGCCCGGTTGGAGAGCACCTCGTTCAAATTCATGTTGGACTGGGTGCCCGAACCGGTCTGCCAGACATAGAGCGGGAAATGTTCGTCGAGCTTGCCAGCAATCGCCTCGTCGGCGGCGCGCACGATCGCGTCGCATTTCCATTGCGGTAACCGGCCGGCCTCGGCGTTGACCAGGGCCGCGGCTTTCTTGACGATACCATAGGCGTGATAGATCGCCTTCGGCATGCGATCGTTGCCTATCGAAAAATGCTGGAGCGACCGCTGGGTCTGTGCGCCCCAATATTTATCCGCCGGCACTTCCACGTCGCCCATGCTGTCGAACTCGCGGCGCATTCCGCACGCATTGAGACCGATGCCAAGGTCCCGCATCGACGGGTGATCGTTCTGCTGCTTGGCCATGACTCCGACGCTTTCTTCCCAATGTTGAGGTGCCAGACTCGCCGGCACGCTCAGGCGTGGGCGTCCGCATATTGCGCGACGCCGCCGCCGAACGACCAGTTCTCCTTGGCGACCTCGACCAGATTCACGAACACGTCTTCACGGCGGATGCCGACGCGCTCGTGCAGGGAATCCGCGATCACCGCGAACAGGTCCTTCTTCTGAGCCCGCGTACGCCCCTCTACCAGGGTGATCTGGATCGCGATAAAGCCCTCGGTACGCCGGATGCCGAGATAGCCGGGATCGAACGCGAAATCCTCGAGCTCGTGCTCGGCGAATATCTGGAAGCGATCGCCCTTCAGCGCGCCGATGCCGAGCACCGCGCTGTAAAGGACGTCGCTGATGATCGCGCGTTGGTGGACGTCAAATTGTCCCGCGAGGGTGTCGATACGGACGAACGGCATGATGGACTCCTTCTCAAGCGTTGGATTCAGTAGCTCTGCTCCTCGAGACCGACTTTGCCCTTGAAGACAAAGTAGATGACGAGGGTGTAGACGAGGGTCAGCGGCAGCACGAAGACGCCCACTCCCCAGAACATGAACGATTGCGTCGATAGCGGCGCCGCGGCCTGGACCGTCGTGATCGCGAACGGGATCATGTAGGGGTAGAACGATGCCGCGAGCGTCCCCATCGCCGCGGCAAACACCCCGATGGCGCAAAGGAACGGCAGCAGCTCCCGACGGGTGCGCACGGCCCACAGCATGACCGCGCATGCGACCGCGCCGAGCAGCGGGAACGCCAGCAGCGCCGGCATCTGGCCCCAGCGTTGCACGACCCAGAGATTGTTCGTGGCCGAGAGGGCGAATATCAGAACCAGGAAGATAGCGAGCGCGACCATCAGCCTCGGGATCAGCCTGAAGGCGAGATCGCGGATTTCGGCCTGCGACTTGTAAGTAAGCCATCCCGCACCCATCAGCGCGTAGCCGATGCATAGGCCGACGCCGCACAACAGCGCGAACGGCGAGAGCCAGCCGAATGCGCCGCCCACATAGTCGCGGCCGACCATCGGCAGTCCCCTCACCAGCGCGCCGACCGCGGTTCCCTGGATGAAGGTCGCGACGTAAGACCCGATGACGAAACCATGGTCCCAGAAGTCGCGCGTTTCCCGGGACTTGTTGCGAAACTCGAACGAAACACCGCGGAAGATCAACGCGCCCAGCATGAAGATCAGCGGCAGATAGAATGCCGAGAGCAGCGTCGAATAGGTCAGCGGAAAGATTCCGAACAGGATGGTGGCGTTCAGCACGAGCCAGGTCTCGTTGCCGTCCCACACCGGGGCGATCGCCGCAAACATGCCGTCCCGTTGCGTTTCGTTTCGCGCCAAGGGCATCAGGATGCCGATGCCAAGATCGAAGCCATCGAGCGTCACGTAGATGAAGAT
>NZ_JBAURI010000038.1:0-1579 GCF_049581145.1 Bradyrhizobium sp. | reverse complement strand
CGCGAACATCAGCGCCGGGAAGGTCGCGGTGCCCATGCCCCAGCCGACCAGGAAGCCGTCATCGTCGCGCATCTGGCGCGGCACGAGCGGGCGCTTCGACCAGCCGAAGCGGGCCGCGCCTTGCGCGTAGCACTCGCGCAGCGCCTTCGACGAGAACGGCTTGCCCGAGATCGGCTCCGCCTCGGCATAGTTCTTAAGGCGGAAGGCGAGCGGATCGATGCCATTGACATGCGCCATTTCGTCGATCGCGCTTTCCAGTGCGATCGACCCGGTCGCTTCGCCGGGCGCGCGCATGAACAATGGCGTCCCGGTGTCGAGCCGCACCGCCTCGTGCGAGGTCTTGATCGCGGCACTGGCGTAGAGCGTATGCGAAGCGTCGGCCGCGGGCTCGTAGAAATCGTCGAAGCTCGAGGTCGCGATCCTGGCATGATGATCGATCGCAACCAGCCTGCCGTCTGCGGCGGTGCCCATCCGCAGTCGCTGCCGGCTGGGTGAACGATGGCCCACCGGCCCGTACATCTGCTCACGGCGCAACACGAGCTTGACCGGACGGCCGACCAGCCGCGCCGCCAGGATGCCGAGGACCTGCGGTCCGGAGACCAGCCCCTTCGAGCCGAAGCCGCCGCCAAGATACGGGCTGCGGATATGGATCCTGCCGGGCGCGATGCCGAACAGGCCCGCGATCCGGCCCTGCGCCATGGCGAGGCCCTGGCTCGGCGTGTCGATGGAGAGGGCATCGCCGTCCCATGAGGCGACGATCGCGTGCGGCTCCATCGCGTTATGGTATTGCGCCGGCGTCTCGTAGGTGGCGTCGATCCGGTGCGCTGCCTTTGCGAGCGCGCCTTCGACATCGCCATGCCGCACCTCGGCGGGATTGCCGATGCCGACAGCGGGCGGCAGATAGCTTTCGCCGGCATCGAGGCCGACGCGTGCAGCTTCGACCTCGTAGCGCGGCGACAGCAGCCGCGCGCCTTCGGTCGCGGCTTCCAGCGTCTCGGCGATCACCACCGCGATCGGCTGGTTCGCATAACGCACCCGGTCGTTCTGCAAGAGCTCCATCCGGAACATGAACGGATTGGTCTTGGCGTCCGGGTCCTCGGCGAGCGGCGGCCGGTTGGCTGGCGTCATCACCTCGACGACGCCAGGATGACTCTTCGCGGCGGCGACATCGAGTGCGGCAACGCGGCCGCGCGCGATATGGCTCACCGCCATCACGGCGTACAGCATTTGGGGCGGGTGATTATCCGCCGCGTAGCGCGCGGCGCCGGTCACCTTCAGGATGCCGTCGCGGCGGGTCAGCGGCTGGCCGATGCTCGAGCCATGCCGGAGATGGGCGGGATCGCGGGTCAGGTTGATCTCAGGCGGCATGATGAACTCCGGCGGCGGACGAGAAGGGCGAGGCGGGCAGGGCGGGGACGCGCGCCGGCGTCCCAGCCGCCGCCAAGGTCAGCGCGCGCACGATGATGCGTCGCGCGAGCTCGATCTTGAAGGCATTGTCGCCGGAGGGCTTTGCGTCGCCCAGCGCGGCATCCGCCGCCTGGCGAAACGCCGACGGCTCGATGCGGGCGCCCGTCAGCAC
>NZ_JBAURI010000037.1:0-6043 GCF_049581145.1 Bradyrhizobium sp. | reverse complement strand
GACCAGAGCGGGACGTATCAATTGCCGTTCCGCTGCCACTATGTGAATGGGCAGTGGCGCAATCACGAATCCGGCGGTGCGCTGGAGGCCATGGTGGTCGGGTGGCGTCTGCCGCGGCAGCGGATGTAATTCAGGCTCCCATCAAGCGCCATCCGGCAGGCAATGCGGCCGCGATCGCTTGAGCATCGGAGCCCGCCGGTCTCATCGCGAGTAAGGCCGTCAAGCCGTCGACCGCCTCGCCGGTCACGGCCTGGCGCCAAGTCGAAATTAATGGTCGAAATTGATGGTCGGAATTGGTGGTCGCAATTCACGATCGCAATGGCCGAAATCGACGGCAGCAGCGGATCGGCGGCGCAAGGCCGGGGCATAAGCGGCCTCTCGTGCGCAAGAACGGGTCGAAAGAAAGAACGGGTCGAAAGAAAGAACACGTTGATCAGCATCAACGATGCATCGATCAAGGGCGCCAGCCCGCGACGCGGCGCCAGACTTTCGCTCGAGCGCGATCTGCGCACAAACGTGCCGCCTGTCCCAAAACGCGACGGAGGCTGGCCGCATCTTAAGCTTCAGAACGCCGCCGGAACGAATCGCGCCCGAATCAGTGGTTGGTCCGTGTACTCGCTTGTTCACGGCTAGATGTCGGCGCCCTGCTGACTCGACGCACCACATCCGGCACGACGGCGACCAGGAGCAGCCGGCGGCCGAGCACAAAGGTTAATTCTGCGGCGACGAGTCGCCGACTCACTTCCAGGGCGTCACCGGCGGCACTTTGTCGGTCGCCGGCGGCATGTCGACGGTCTTGAAATCCGCCGGGCTGACGATTTCGAGATACTCCATGTCCGGCGAGTAATCGAACAGGTAGTGCGTGATGCCCGGCCGCTGATGCACGACGTCGCCGGCCTGCACCAGGGTCGGCTTGTCCTCGTACATGAAGCGCGCCCAGCCCTTCATCATGATCACGATCTGGAAATCGCAATCGTGCCGATGCCAGCCGGTGCCGTCCTCGGGCGGCATGTCGGGATTGGCCTTGACCAGATGGCAGATCACCTGGCCACCGGTCGCGTCGGCGATGCCGAGGTCGCGATACAGGAAGAAGTCGCGCAGACCTCCGCCCTTGAACTCGGTATCGCCGGGTTTGACGTGGGAAAACTTGCTCACGACAGCGTGCTGATTCATGACGGCCTCCACCGTATTGTTCATGCGACAGCGAACCGTGGCGTCCAAATTTTCGGCACGACCGCAGCGCGTCGTTCGCAACCGGGCCAAGCCATGCGAGAATCGCGCCAGCCAGGTCGCGCCGCTGCGCGCGATGCGAGGCTCCGCCGAACCTCCTGCTCGGGCAGGCGGATTTTCAGGTTTGGAGGTTTATTGGCGGCGTCGACCAGGCCCCAATGCGGGCCAAACCTGGATCTCCTTGGCACGAAGTTATGCAAGCGGTGCCCGATACCTGAGCCCTTCGAACGGGCCCGCCGAGACGGCGCGGCCTAATATTCGACCTCGAGCTCCTCGATTTCCTCGGGCTCGGCCTTGGCCGCCTCGATCCATTCGACCATTTCGGGCATTGCCATGATCAGCTCGGCATAGCTCCTCATCCGCGGCTCGAGCTTCACGTCATAGGTCATAAAGCGGGTCACGACCGGCGCATACATCGCGTCCGCCATGCTTCGCTCGCCGAACAGGAACGGACCGCCGGACTTTTCCAGGCACTCCGCCCAGATGAGGCAGACCCGGTCGATATCGGCTTGCGCGCGCGTCCAGATCTTGAAGCCCGGAAAATGCCCCTTGAGATTGACCGGGAGCGAGGCGCGGAGCGTGGTAAAGCCGGAATGGATCTCCCCGCAGATCGAGCGGCAATGCGCCCGCTCGATACGGTCGCCCGGCAGCAGGCCGGCATGCGGCATCGTCTCGTTGAGGTATTCGGCGATCGCCAGAGTATCCCAGATCGTGGCGCCGTCGTGCCGCAGACACGGTACCAGGATGGTGGGCGACAACAGCAGAATTTCAGCCCGTGCGGAGACATCGTCCGGCGCGGTGACGATCTCCTCGAATTCCAGCCCGGAAAACCTGGTCAGCAGCCAGCCCCGCAGCGACCAGGACGAATAGTTCTTGCTGCTGATCGTCAGTGTCGCTTTCGCCATCTGGCTTAACCCCTAAAACGTCGTCTCAAAGCCATAGAACACCATGGCCGGACACCATGGCCAGCCCATTGGCCATGGCTTTCAGGATAGTATGCAGCAAGCGACATGCCAATCCGGAGGGCTATTTGACTTCGCCCTGGCTTCGATATTGCATGGCAAGACGGGCAAGGGCGGACGAATGATGTCAATGTTATATCAGGCCTATCAGAACCACATGGACCTCACCGAGCCATGGCGGACGGGGGCAGCTTCCGCGCTCAGATATCTCAACCTGGTCCCCCAGGGCGTCTCCGACAAGCTGTTCGGGAGACTGGCCGCGGCGCTGGAGCTGATCTCGCGCTCCTCCCTCACCTATGCGCGACCGCCCTACGGGATCGACCAGGTGCAGGTCGGCAACCGCGAGCTCGCGGTCAAGGAAGAGGTCACCTATGCGACGCCGTTCGGCTCGCTGTTGCATTTCAAGAAGGAAGACGCGCCCGAACAGCCGCGCATGCTGCTGGTGGCGCCGATGTCCGGTCATTTCGCCACCCTGCTGCGCGGCACCGTAAAGACGCTGCTGCAGGATCACGATGTCTACATCACCGACTGGCACAACCCGCGCGACATCCCACTCAGCGAGGGCCGGTTCGGGCTCGACGACTATACCGGGCACGTGATCGACTTTCTCGGCCAATTGGGTCCGCGGCCGCATCTGGTCGCGATCTGCCAGCCTTCGGTGTCGGCGCTGGCCGCGGCCGCCATCATGTGCGAGGACGATCACCCCTCGCGGCCAGCGACGCTGACCCTGATGGCGGGGCCGATCGACACCCGCATTCAGCCGACCAAGGTCAACGAATTCGCCAAGAGCAAGCCGATTGGCTGGTTCGAAAACAATCTGATCAACTACGTACCGGTGCAGTGCAAGGGCGCGTTCCGCAAGGTCTATCCTGGCTTCGTGCAGCTCACGGCTTTCGTGTCCATGAACCTCGAGCGCCATATCAAGCAGCACATGGACCTGCACAACCACCTGCTGAAGGGCGAGAAGGAAAAGGCCGAGGCCATCAAGACCTTCTACGACGAATATTTCGCGGTCATGGACCTGCCGGCGGAATTCTATATCGAGACCGTGCGCGACGTATTCCAGGAGCATCTCCTGCCGCAGGGCAAATTGACCTACCGCGGCCGCCCGGTGAACCCGGCCGCGGTCCGGCGCATGGGCCTGATGACGGTCGAGGGCGAACGCGACGACATCTGCTCGATCGGCCAGACGCTGGCGGCGCAGGAATTGTGCACCGGCGTGCGCGCCTATCGCCGGGTGCATCACATGCAGGCCGGCGTCGGCCATTACGGCGTGTTCAGCGGCAAGAAATGGAATAACGAAATCTATCCGCTGCTGCGCGATTTCGTCCACGTCAACGCCTGACGTCCGTCATTCCGGGACGCGCGGAACGCGAACCGGGAATCCCGCCGACGCGACTGCCAATCACCTCGAGATTCCCGATCGGTCCGCGTTCGCAGAACGTCCGGAATGACGGAATTGCCGGAGCAACCCTAGGCCAAGCCGTTTTTGCGCGATAGGGTGCCCCGCCAAACAAGCATGACCGACGAACGTGACCGACGAAAACATCGTCCCCGGGAGGAATCACCATGAGATTGCGATCCGCCAACATCCGCACCCTGCTTCTGGGATTAGCGGCAGCCCTGCTCCTGACCGGCTCCGCCAGCGCGGCCGAGGTGCGTGTGATGATCTCGGGCGGCTTGACCGCGGCCTTCAACGCGCTGGTCCCGGAGTTCGAGCGCACCACCGGCAACAAGGTTTTGGTCGCCTACGGCCCGTCGATGGGCACGACCGTCAACGCGATCCCGGTCCGGCTCGAGCGCGGCGAGCCCGCGGACGTCCTCATCATGGTCGGCTACGCGCTCGGCGATCTCGTCAAGAGCGGCAAGGTCGTCCCCGGCAGCCGCGTCGACCTGGTCAAGTCCAGCATCGGCGTTGCCGTCAAAGCGGGCGCGCCCAAGCCGGATATCAGCTCGGCGGACGCGGTGAAGCGCGCTTTGCTGGCAGCAAAAACCATTGCCTATTCCGACTCGGCGAGCGGCGTCTATGTCTCGACCGAGATGTTCAAGAAACTCGGCATCGAGGATGAGATGAATGGCAAGGCCAGGAAAATTCCTGCCACGCCGGTCGGTGAGATCGTGGCCAAGGGCGACGCCGAAATCGGCTTTCAGCAAATCAGCGAATTAAAGCCGGTGCAGGGCATCGACATCGTCGGGCCGCTGCCGGCGGACCTGCAGAAGATCACGGTGTTCTCTGCAGGCATCGCCACGGTGTCGAAGGAGCCCGAGGCCGGCAAGGCGCTGATCAAGTTCCTGACGACGTCACCGATCGCCAGCGCCGAATTCGTCAAGAGCGGCCTGGAGCCGATTCCGCCGGGCACGACGAATTAGTTACTGGGTCCGGATCGGCGTGTCCTTGAGCCCGTTATCGTCATAGGCCTTGCGCAGGGTCCCGTTCGAGGTGGCCTCCGTCATGAATTTCGTGACGAAGGCCAGCGACTGCGGATGACTCAGGGGCACCGCCACCGCGGTCATGGTCTTCTTGAAGGTTTCGTCCAGCACCCTGGTGCCGGGAATCTTCTCCGCCATGGCGTTGAGCTGGTCGCGCGACAGCGCGAAGGCGTCGATCTCGCCGGTCGTCAGCAGATTGAAGATCTCGTCATAGGTCTGATAGCCCGTGACCGTGGCGTGCTTCAGGTGCGCCTGCGCGCCGCGCATGGTGGTGGTGGCATTGACGGCCGCGACCTTGACGCCGGCCTGGTCGAGCGTCTGGAAGTTCGAAATCGGCGACCCCGCCCTGATGATGTAGGTCGCATCCGCCACCTCATAGACCGGACCAAACGACATCCTGGTCTCGCGCTCGGCATCCTTTGGCAGGAAGGCGACATCCCAGACGGCCTTGCCGGCCGCATCCGTGATCTGGCCGGAATTCTGATAGACGACATAGTCGACGGCAACGCCAAGCTGCGCGGCCATCTCCTTGCCGAGCGAAACCGGCACGCCGGCATAACCGCCGGACTCCGTCTTGGTGGACCAGAAAGCGCCACCTGCCGGGCTGATCGCGATCGCCACCCGCAGCTTTCCCGTCGGCGCGATCTCATCCTTCAGGCCGTCTGCGCCCGCGGGCATTGCCATCATCATCATTGCTCCCAGAATGAGACCGGCGCTGGGCAGCAAATATCCTCTGAACATCCGTTGTCCTCTCCCGGCTCCCTCCCTCGGTCCTTTTGTCGCCGAGATCGCGCGCAATTTGCGCGATCGGGCTCGTGATTGAAAGCCGGATGCGTGATCGACACGGCAAATTGTGCTCCCATGATCATCGCATGTCGCGCCGCAACGGGGATGCCTGCGGGTCAGCGGCTAGCGGGTTCCACAGACTATTGAAAGCGACCGGCGGGCCTGCTCGCGGGCCGCGGGAGTTGGAAGCTCGAACTGGGCGCGGCAACAATGACTATAGCAAGAATATAATCTCTACCCGTCCGAGACACCGTCGGCCTACCGGCGCAGGGAGCTCCGGCCGGTCGCTGAACCTGATGGAGCGGGTCGCGGCCAAGGCCCTGTCGCAGAGGCCGGCTGTGGACGGCGCTGTCCTATCAGGAGAAGGCGGCCACGAGCCAGATCTGCTACGAATTCAGTGTGGCCATACCGCCACAGTCACTTTGCCGGCGCCGGCACCCTGATCTCGCGCGGCAGGATGATCGCGGCGGCGATCGCCAGCAGGCAGAGTCCGGCGAAGGCATGCAGCATCGTGACGAAGCCGCCCTGCCGATAGAGCCAGGCCACCAGCCCCACGGAGGCGCCAGCCGCGGTGAAACCCACGAAATAGCGCACCGCATAGGCGCGCGAGCGCCATTCCTCGGAGGTGTATTTGC
>NZ_JBAURI010000036.1:0-4458 GCF_049581145.1 Bradyrhizobium sp. | reverse complement strand
AAATCACCCTGCCCAATCTCGCCTGCCTGGTGGCGGCGCAGCCGACCCGCGGTCTCGATGTCGGCGCGGTCGCCGCCGTATACAGCCACATCCGCGCCGCCTGCAGCCGCGGCGTCGCGATCCTTCTGGTGTCGTCGGAACTCGATGAACTGCTCACCGTCGCCGATCGCATCGTCGTGCTCTATCGCGGCAGGATCATGGGATCCTGCCCGGCCGACCCGGCGCGGCGCGAAGCGATCGGCGCGATGATGGCGGGGCAGCCGCAATGACGGTCTTGAAGCAGGAGCGCGAGCCGGCGGCCGGCCCGCGCCTTGTGCTGCGGCCCGCGCTCCTGGTTCCGCTGCTCGCGGTGAGCTTTGCCGCGCTGATCGGCGTTGCCCTGATCGCGATGATCGGCGTCTCGGTGCCGAACGCAGTCGCAGCCTTCGTCGATGGCACCATCGGCTCGCCCTATGCGCTCGCGGCTTCGCTCAACCGCAGCGCCGTGTTCGCGCTGGTCGGTTTCGGTTTCGTGCTGGCCAATCGCGCCAACCTGACCAATGTCGGCGGCGAGGGCCAGATCGCGGTCGGCGGCATCGCGGCCACGGCGGTCGCGCTCTATGGTCATGTCAGCGGCCTGCCGCTGGGACTGGCCTTCATCCTGCCGACACTTGCCGCGGTCATTGCCGGCGGGCTGTGGGGCGCCGTCGCCGCCGTGCTCAAGGTCAAGTCCGGCACCAACGAGGTGATCAGCACGCTGCTGTTGTCCTTCATCGGCGTCGGGCTTCTGTATTGGTGCGTGCAGTCGACGGCGCTGCTGCGCAAGCCGATGACGAGTTCGGCGACCTTGCCGGAATCGCTGGAGATTCCTGACGAGACCAAGCTGCCGCTGCTCACCGGTGACTACTCGTTCCCGGTGCATCTCGGCCTGCCGCTGACCCTGCTATTGGCCGTCGTCGTCGGCGTGCTGCTGTCGAAGACGATCCTCGGGGTCCGGCTGCGCGCCGTCGGGCTCAACCCGGTGGCGGCGAACCGCGCCGGCATTTCCTACGCCAGTACCGTGATCTTTGCGCTATCGACCGCCGGCGCGCTCGGCGGACTGGCTGGCGCCATGATGCTGCTGGGCGAGCAATACACGCTGAAAGACGGTTTTTCCTCGGGCTACGGCTTTGACGGACTGGTCGCCGGCCTGCTGTCGCGCGGCTCGATCACAGGCGTGATCGCGGCCTCGTTATTGTTCGGCTTCATGCGCTCCGGCGGCATCAACATGGAGATGGTGGCGGCGGTGCCGACCGCATTGGTCGTCGTCATCCAGGGACTGATCGTGATCACGCTGTCGGGCGCGGCATTGTTCATCGAGCGATGGGAACGGCGATGAGCTTAGAGCTGTTCGCGGTATTTCTGGGCTCGTCGATCCGGCTCGCGACGCCGCTGCTGCTCGCCGGTATCGGCGAGATGGTGAGTGAACGGGCCGGCGTGCTCAACATGAGCATCGAAGGCATGATGCTGACCGCGGCGTTCGCGGCGGCGGTCGGCTCGTGGGCGACCGGAAATCCCCTGATCGGCCTCCTGATCGGCATCGTCGCCGTGCAGCCGGTGGCGCTGCTGCAGGCCGTGCTCAGCAACACCTTGCGCGCCAACCAGATCGTCTCCGGCATCGGCATCAACATCCTGGTCTTGGGCGCGACCACGCTCGCCTATCGCGAGATTTTCGGCGCGCGATCCCGCGCCGAAATCCCCGGCCTTGCCAAGATCAGGCCGCCGCTGCTCGGCGACATCCCCGTGATCGGCAGCGCGGTGTTCGAGCAGGTCTGGCTGTTCTATGCCGGTGTCGCGCTGATCGCGGCGACCGCGCTGGTGTTGCGCTACACTTCGATCGGGCTTGCCATCCATGCCGCCGGCGCCGAGCCGAGGGCGGTCGACAAATCCGGGCTCTCGGTGACGCGCATCCGCTATGCCTGCGTGCTGTTCGCGGGCTTCATGGCCTCGCTGTCGGGCGCGTTCCTGTCGATCGGCGACATTCACACCTTTACCGAAGGCATGACCCGCGGCGCGGGCTACTTGGCAATCGCTTCCGTGATCTTCGGCAAATGGCGAATCGGCGGCACCACATTGGCGTGCCTGTTGTTCGGTGCCGCCACCGCGCTGCAATTCCAGTTGCCCGCGCTCGGCATCGAGGTGCCAAACGCGCTCTTGATCATGCTGCCCTATTTGCTGGCGCTGCTCGCCGTCGGCGGACTCGTCGGCCGCCAGATGGCGCCGGCGACACTCGGTGAACCCTACCGGCGCTGAATCGCGTCAACCGGCGGTCGACTTTGGTCCGGCCGCATTTTCCTCACTGACAATGCAGCTCCTGCTCGAACCATGCCTGCAGGCGTCTGGAGAGCGGCTGCCAGGTGCGCTCGAAGCTGGCGTAGTGTGCGACATTGCCGCGATACATCGTGCGCAATTCGGTCTCGATCGCGGGCAGGTCGACGCCGGTGCAGCTTCCGTTGCTGACGATGCTGCGGCCGTCGACGACGACGTCCTTGACGACAGAGGCGTTGCCGCGCGCGAACAGCAGCGCCAGCGGATCGACCGGCATGATGCGGTCGCGGTCCAGCCGGTCGAGATCGATGGTGACGAAGTCGGCCGGCCGGCCCGGTTCGAGTTGTCCGTTGCCCGGCGCGCCGGTGGCGCGGCGACCGTTGCGGATAGCGAGGTCGAGGAATTCCGCCGGCGTCCAGTTCCGTTCGAAGCCGCACCCGCCATGCATCCGTTCGACCAGCCGCATCTCGCGCAGCACGTCGTCGTCCTCGTCGAGCGCCATGCAATCGACCCCGACCGCGATGGCGCAGCCGCAGCGATGCGCGGCGGCGATCGGCGCCAGCCCGGAGCCCAGATGCATGTTGGAGCTGAAATTGGTGACGATGCGCGCGCCGGACACAGCGATCATTTCGAGTTCGTCGGGTCTGGCGTGGACGCAATGCGCCAGTGTCAGCCGTTCCGACAAAAAGCCGATGTCTTGGAGATAGCGCACGACGCCTTGCGGAAAATGCTTGTCGGCCCAGGCCCGCTGATAGATCGTTTCCAACAGATGCATGTGGATGCGCCGGCCGGTCAGAGCGGAGTGCTCCGCGACGGCTTCAAGCAATGGCTTGGAGCACCACTGCACGCCGGCCGGCCCGAGCTGCACGTCGATCCTTGGACCCGCGATGGCTGAGGCGATCGCCTCCGTCAGCTCGATATAGGCCTTCGGTGGCGCAGGCGCGCGAACGAAGAGATCCTCGACCGCCTTGCGGTCGCCGGCGGAAAGCCCTGACAGCACCGGCGCGCTGTCGCCATAGACGATCGGGTTTTGGTCACGCACGGCGAGTGCGAAGGCGATGCGGATGCCGACATCGTCGGCCGCGCGCGCGATCGCCTTGGCCTCGTCGAGGATCGGCATCGCTCCGCTCGGGCGGGTATAATGCACCATCATGGCAGCACAGCCGGCCCGCGCCGACCGCGCCAGCGCGGACGCCGCCGCGAGATAGGGATCGACCGGCGTGCCGAACGCGGTGCGCAGCAGCCAGCTTTCGAGCGGCATGCCGACGGCGCCAAAGGACGACGCGGTCGGCCGCGCATGATCGTGGGCATTGATGAAGGCCGGCAGCACCAGCGCGCGCGGCGCCGGCGTCGCTGCGGCATCTTCTGCAATCGAGGTGATGAGACCGTTGTCGTGCCGCAGCACGACCTTGTCGATCAGGCCGCGGGCGGCACCGCCGAACAGGTTCGTTGCCGCTATTTCCGTTGCCATGAGATCAGGGTGCTTCCGGATCGGTGAGCGACCGCGGCTCACGCGCGGTGACGACGAATGCTACAAGCCGGGCCGCAAATTGCATGCCCATATTTTGCACAGCCCCGCCACGATGACGAATCCGTAGCAACCATCGAGGCGTCATTGCGAGCGAAGCGAAAGCAATCCACCTTGCCGCGAAAGAGAATGGATTGCTTCATCGCTTCGCTCCTCGCAAGGACGGCTGCAAGGGTGGGCAAAGGCGCCGTGCCCACGCCTGTCATCAGGTCGCATCGTGAATGGGAGGCACGCGTCCGTCTTCGCTCTCCGAGTTCCGGCGGACAAGCCGCTCTGCCGACCCTCCGAAAACCGCCCGCAAATTGAGGGCAGACCGCGCGTCACAAAAGCTCTATGAAGCACTCCTATCGAGGGACAGTCCTCAGCATTCGGATCGTTGGATCGAGACCATGATCAGCGTCGACGTCCGTTCGGTGACCAAGGCGTGGGGCGAGACGCGCGCCGTCGATGACGTGTCGTTCGCCGTCGGCAGGGGCGAGCTCGCCGTGCTGCTCGGGCCGTCGGGCTGCGGCAAGTCGACCATGCTGCGCCTGATCGCAGGCCTGGACGAGGCGGCGGCCGGCCGCATCGAGATCGAAGGCCGGGACGTCCGCGGCCTGACCGGCTCGGCGCGTGGCGTCGCCATGGTGTTCCAGTCCTACGCG
>NZ_JBAURI010000035.1:0-18781 GCF_049581145.1 Bradyrhizobium sp. | reverse complement strand
CTCGGTGACTTCGTCGAATTCACGCATGGCTGCCGGCAGCGCGGCATCCGCGTCATTATCGATCTCGTCGTCAATCATACCTCCGATCAGCATCCGTGGTTTCGCGCGGCGCGCAGTGCAAAGGATTCGCCGTACCGGGACTGGTATGTCTGGTCCGACAAGAAGCCCGCGAACGCCAACACCGGCATGGTGTTTCCCGGCGTGCAGAAATCGACCTGGACGCACGACAGGCAAGCCAGCGCCTGGTATTTTCATAGATTCTATGACTTCCAGCCCGACCTCAACACCTCGAACCCGCTGGTGCAGGCCGAGATCCTGAAGATCATGGGGTTCTGGATCCAGCTCGGCGTGTCCGGCTTCCGCATGGATGCCGTGCCGTTCGTGATCGCGACCAAGGGACCCAAGGTGCGCAAGCCGGTCGAGCAATACGACATGCTGCGGGCGTTGCGCGAATTCCTGCAATGGCGCAAGGGCGATGCCATCATCCTGGCCGAAGCCAATGTACTGCCGGAAACCGACATGGAGTATTTCGGCGATGCCGGCGACCGCATGCACATGATGTTCAACTTCCACGTCAACCAGCATCTGTTCTACGCGCTGGCCTCGGGCGATGGCCGTCCGCTGGCGAAAGCGTTGAAACAGACCAAGCCGCGGCCGGCCTCGGCGCAGTGGGGCCTGTTCCTGCGCAATCACGATGAACTCGATCTCGGACGCCTGACCAAGGCGCAGCGCGACGTGGTGTTCAAGAATTTCGGCCCCGACAAGAACATGCAGTTGTACGATCGCGGCATCCGGCGAAGGCTGGCGCCAATGCTCGGCGGCGACCGAAGGCGGCTCGAACTTGCGTACAGCCTGTTGTGCACGCTGCCGGGGACGCCGGTGATCCGCTATGGCGATGAGATCGGCATGGGCGACAATCTCGCTCTGCCGGAGCGCAATTGCGCCCGCACCCCGATGCAATGGTCGACCGAACCGCAGGCTGGCTTCACCGAAAGCGAGAAGCCCGCCTCGCCCGTGATCGACCACGGGCCGTATGGCTTCGCGCACGTCAACGTCGCCAGACAGCGCCGCGATCCCAACTCGATGCTGAACTGGACCGAACGCATCATCCGGATGCGCAAGGAAGTCCCGGAAATCGGCTGGGGCGACTTCCAGGTGATCGCGACGCGCGACCCGGCGGTGCTGATCATCCGCTACGACTGGCGCAACAACTCCGCGCTGTTCGTGCATAATCTCGACGAGAAGCCGCGCGAAATCTCGTTTTCGGCTGGGCTTCCCGGCGAGTCCGGCAAGCTTCTGATCAACCTGTTGGCGGAGGATCACAGCCACGCCGGCGACAACGGCCGCCACAAGCTGGTGCTCGAACCCTATGGCTACCGCTGGTACCGCGTTGGCGGCCTCGACTACCTGCTCAAGCGCAGCGACGTCGACGTGGACGCGGCCGGCAATGCGGGCCATCCGGCGTAAAGCCGCCGTCCCGGCTCGCTTCCGCCTTCGCTCTTCGGGCTACGGCGGAGTCGCTTGGCCGGGACGACGATGGTCTACGATACCGGCGTCCCGATGATCACGCCCTCATTGCCGCGCAAGTCCAGCGTGCCGTCGACGCCTTCGCCGTTGCGGTCCATGTAGGTCGAGAGCAGGATTTCGCCGGCGAGGCCGATCTGCTCGGAAGCGATCGCAGCCGGCTCGGCGCCGAGATTCAAGGCGACCGTGACCACCTCGTCTCCGTTCTGCCGGCGATAAAGCAGCAAGTCGCCATCGGCCGCGATCGGCACGTAGCGGCCGTCAACCAGCACCTCGTTGTCCTTGCGCAGCCCGATCAAGGCCTTGTAGAGGTTGAGGATCGAGCGCGTGTCGGCGTCGAGATTGACGACATTCTCATGGACGAAGTCGTCCGCCAGCGGCAGCCACGGCGGCGCGTCGGAAAATCCGGCATAGCGCGTTGCGTCCCATTGCATCGGCGTACGGCAGCCGTCGCGGCCGACGCCGATTCCGGGGACATTCTTCTCGAAGGGATCGCGCACCTGATCGGGCGCGATCCCGACCTGATGCATGCCGATCTCATCGCCGTAATAAAGCGTCGGCGTTCCCCGCAGCGTCAACAGCAGCATCGCGGCGACGCGCGCCTGCTCCGCGCCCACCCGGCTCGCGACCCGCGGCCGGTCGTGATTGCCCAGCACCCAGTTCGGCCAGGCGCCCGGCGGCAACGCCTTCTCGTAATCGGCGATGATCTGCTCGATCGCACGCGCGCTCCACAGCGTCGACAACAGCGCGAAGTTGAACGGCATCTGTGCGCCCTGGAGATCATTGCCGTAATAGGCAACCAGCCGATGCAGCGGCAGGTAGACTTCCCCGATCAGCACGCGGGCGTCGAACTCCTCGATCACTCGCCGCATCTCCGCGATCACCTCGTGCACCTCGGGCTGGTCGGTGGAATATTGCGTCAGCAATTGCTCGTGCGGCGGCCGGCCCTCGCGAAAATGCGGATTCGGCGGATTGTCGCGAAAATCCTTGTCCTTGATCAGGTGCCAGATCACGTCGACACGGAAGCCGTCGACGCCCTTGCGCAGCCAGAAGCGCATCGCGTCATAGATCGCCTGCCGGACGCTTGGATTGCGCCAATTCAGGTCCGGCTGCTGCTTCAGGAAGGCGTGATAGTAATATTGCCCGGTCGCCTCGTCATAGTCCCAGGAGCTGCCGCCGAATTCCGACAGCCAGTTGTTCGGCGCCGAGCCATCCGGCTTCGGATCGCGCCAGATGTACCAGTCGCGTTTTGGATTGTCCTTCGACGCTCTGCTCTCGGTGAACCAGGGATGCTGGTCGGAGGTATGATTTGGCACCAGATCGAGGATGACCTTGAGACCGCGGCCATGCGCCTGCGTCACCAGCGCGACGAAATCGTCCATCGTTCCGAACAACGGATCGATGCCGGTGTAATCGGAGATGTCATAGCCAAAATCGGCCATCGGCGAGGGGAAGACCGGCGACAGCCAGAGCGCGTCGACCCCGAGGCTCGACAGATGAGGCAGGTGTTCGATGATTCCCAGGATATCGCCGACGCCGTCGCCGTTCGCATCCCCGAACGAGCGGGGATAGATCTGATAGAAAACGCCGCTCCGCCACCAGGTTTCGTCGCGATTGTTCATGATATGAAAGCCGCTCCACACGGGCAAACCGCATCGCGGGCCAACTCGGAACCGCCCGCAAGGTTCAGCCCATCACTGTGCCGTTATGACGGCCCCGTGATCGCGAGCCCGCCGGACGCCTCTGTCTCATGCCTGTCTTATCTTTTCTTGGCCTTGGCAGGTCGACAAAAATCAGCATTGTGGCTAGGAGTTAACGGATATTCGGCGAGATATTCACCCCATTCGCCACGCGAACGTCAAATCCACGCCGCAGCCGCGCAAGACTTATGGATCAGGACTTTATGGATGTCCCTGCGGTGTTGATCTTTGCAGACGTTGATCGTTGCAGGCCAAGCAACCCGCCACCGGTTGCGGATGTGAGAGCGGACCAAAGCATATGACGCAGGAAAGCGAGACCAGGGCAAAGGCCGGCGCGATCATCGTCCCGGTGACGCTATTCGAGCAGAACTGCACCATCATCTGGTGCGAGGCGACCAAGAAGGCCGTGGTGATCGATCCCGGCGGCGACGTGCCGAAGATAGAGGCGGCGATCAAGCAGACCGGGGTCAGCGTCGAAAAGATCTGGCTGACGCACGGTCACATCGATCATGTCGGCGGCGCCGCCGAATTGCGTGACGCGCTCGGGGTGCCGATCGAGGGTCCGCATTGCTCGGACAAATTCCTGCTCGACAACGTGGTGATGAGCGGCGGCCGGTTCGGAATGACCGGCGTGCGCGACTTCACGCCGGATCGTTGGCTCGACGAGGGCGATCAGGTCTCGGTCGGCGAATTGACCTTCGACATCCTGCATTGCCCGGGCCATTCCCCGGGCAGCGTCGTGTTCTTCAACAACGACATGCGGTTCGCCATTGTCGGCGACGTGCTGTTCAACGGCTCGGTCGGCCGCACCGACCTGCCCGGCGGCAATCACGAAACCCTGATCAGATCGATCAAGGAAAAGCTGCTGCCGCTGGGCGACGATGTCGGCTTCATTTGCGGCCACGGCGCCGGCTCGAGCATCGGTCAGGAGCGAATGACCAATCCGTTCATCACCGGCGAGCTTTAGAGTTCGTCGTCCGGGGACTTTACCAAGCCTGCGACCTTGAGCGCGCGCGTGATGACCGCGCTGACGTCGATCACGCGACGTGGTTTTGGCGCTGGCCTTGGTTCGGGCTGGGCAACGGGCGCGACCAGCGGCCGCAACACCTTGGCGAGTTCCGGCAAAATGGCCGGGATCGGCGACACCGTCGGGATCAGCTTGGCGCTCGGCGAATCCGTGACCGCCAGCTTCGCCGCGGTTGGCTTGCGAACCCAACCGGTGAGGCCGAAGAACTTGGCTATGTGATAGGAGGAGGAAATTCCTGCCTCGATCAGGAACATGCCTTGCGCGCCATAGCGCTTGTCATTCTCGGCAACCCCAAGCGGGGTCCCGTGGGCCATGTCGGTAATGGTGTAGGATTCGACCAGGGTTTCGCCGTCATGGTCCCACCAAACCTGACGCGGGTGACCGTCGACCATGCCTTCCGACATCGGCTCGAGCGGCAGACCATGCAGGTCGAGCCACTGCTTGACGATCTCGTTGGCATTGGCCGGATTGACGGTGCGATCAGCACTGCCGTGCCACACCGAAAGCTTCGGCCACTTGCCGCGGTGGTTCGACGCCTTGCGAACCAGATCGCCCAATTCGGGTGCCGAACGCACGCGCAAGGCGCCGCGCATACCCGTCAGGGCTTCGCGTACATTGGACGCCACGCCATAGGGCAGGCCCGCGATGACGGCGCCGGCCGCGAACACCTCTGGATAGGTCGCCAGCATGACCGTGGTCATCGCGCCACCGGCGGACAATCCAGTGATGAAGATCCAGCGCGGATCGATGGCGTAGTCAGTCGCCATGCGCGAAATCATCTGCCGGATCGAACCGGCCTCGCCGCGTTCGCGCGCGACGTCTTCCGGATTGAACCAGTTGAAGCAGGTGTTGGGGTTGTTGGAGGCCGGCTGCTCCGGCATCAGAAGCGCAAAGCCATAGTGCTTGGCGAGTGTCGACCAGCCGGCGCCGAGATCATAGCCGGCAGCGTTCTGCCCACAGCCGTGCAGAACGACGACCAACGCGCGCGGGTTCTGCAGGTTGGCCGGGACAAAGTTGAACATCCGCAAGCCGCCGGGATTGCTTCCGAATCCCTTGACCTCGGTGAGCGGGCTGCGCAGATCGGGCCGCAGGCCGCGCGCATACGCCATCACGCCGCTGGCCTGGACAGGCTTTGGCAGGGTCCTCAGGAACTCGATATTGTTGGCGAGGGACAAGCTTCACTCCAAGCGACGACTCATGACTCATAACGCCAGCATGGAGAGATAGTTGCTGCATTGCAAAATGAAAAGACCGTGTGCTGTCAATCCCCAGCAATCAACGATCAATCGAGCGGCTTTGACGCAGTTTCGCGGGCGCTGCGACCATTCAGACACAGGCGCGCCGCATCGACGACAGAAATGCGATGCAGATCACCATCGAGAGCGCGAACATCGCGAGCGATGCAAACAGTGCGTGCCGTGCGGAGGAGACCTGTTCGATTGCGAAGAAGAGCGCACCGATGGCGGCGACGCCCGCAGCATTGGCGACCTGCGCGGTAGTTCCGTACACCCCGGCGCCGGAACCTGCGCTCGCCGGCTTGACGGTTGCGAGCACGACGCCGGACAGCGGCGCCATCACCAGCCCCTGGCCGCAACCGAAAATCATCAGAACCAGCGCGAGCAGCGGCGCGCTTGGCGAATTGGGACTTGCGACGGTCAGCGCGAGCACCGCGAGGCCGATGACCTGGATGACACAGCCCTCGACCAGCACCAGCGTGCCCCGGCGCCTGGCGCGCACACCGCTGTAGCGCGACGCGACGACAAAGGTCAGCGCCAGCGGCACGAATACCAGGCCTGCATCGAGCGGAGCCATACCCAGCGCGCGCTGCATGAACAGCGTCATGACCAGATAGAACGACAGGTTGGCGAAGAAAAAGAAGAATACCGCGCCAAGGCCGCACATGAAAGCCACATCCGCGAGCAGCGCGAGATCGATCAGCGGCATGCCGCCGCGCGCCTCGATGGCCCGCTCGAGGCGAAGGAATGCCGCGATCACGGCAATGCCCGCCGCCATCATCAGCCAGAGCCACGCCGCCCAATGCACGTCGTGACCGAACAGCAGCGGTCCGATGACGCACAGCAGGCCGCCAAGGAGCACGATCGCGCCGGCCACATCGAGCCGCGTGCCATCCCGGCGCGACGCCGACGGCATGATCTTCAGCGCCGCGGCCGTAATGACGAGGCCGAACGGCACATTGACGAAGAACACCGCGCGCCAGCCGAGCCCAAATGGATTCAGCGTCACGAGAAATCCGCCGAGCGCAAAGCCGGCCGCGCCCGAAAGCCCCAGCACGGTGCCGTAGATGCCGAAGGCGCGGCCGCGCATCTGATCGGCGAACAACAGGTGCAAGGTCGCGAGCACCTGCGGCACCATCAAGGCCGCCGTCGCACCCTGCGCCAGCCGGGCGGCGATCAATTCGGCGCCCGATTGCGCCAGTGCGCACCATAATGACGTCGCGGTGAAGCCAAGCACGCCGGCCAGAAACACCGGCTTGGTGCCGTGGATATCGCCGAGCCGGCCGCCGGTCACGATCAGCGTCGCATAGGCGATCAGATAGATCGCGATGATCGATTCGATCTGGGCCGGGCTGGCATGCAGCTCAAGGGCCATGGTCGGGATCGCCACATTGACGATGAACGCATCGACGCCGAACATGAATTGCGCCGCGACCACGATCGCGAGCACCCACCAGCGGCGCGATGGCCCGACATTGGCGGCGACCATCTGATGCATGAGAACAGGCCTGCCTGATTTCCGTTGCAGCGGATGATTCCAGCTCGCACGGAGCGGCGCGATTACCTCAGAGGTAAGGCTTGTTGCCTGAGGCCAGCGGCAGCGACGTCATTCCGGAACAGTCCGTCGGGTCGGCGACAGCCGACTTGGCGGACCAGATCCGGAATCTGGAGATTCCGGGTGACGTCCGCAGATTCAAACCGCCTTCAATTTGCGATAGGCGAACCACACCATCTTCAGCAACAGCCAGCCATCGCGAAAACGCGAAATCTGGGTCTCGCCGAAGGTGCGCGCCTTGTAGTGGATCGGCGTCTCGATGATCTTGAGGTTCTGTTTCGCCGCCCCGAAGATCAGGTCGAAATCACCGAACGGATCGAAATTGCCGAAATAGTCGCGCTCCTTCGCCAGCTGCTCGTAGTCCTTTCGCATCAGGACCTTGGTGCCGCACAGCGTATCCGTCAGGCGCGTGTTGACGAGATAGGTGAAGAGATAGGCAAAGAAGCGGTTGGCGATGAAATTGAGCGGGCGCATCGCCTCCTGCTCCATCGGATAGATCAGGCGCGTGCCATTGACGAATTCACCCTTGCCGCTCTCGATCACCGCCTGGAATTTCGGCAGTGCTTCCGGCGGCATGGTGAGATCGGCGTCGAGAATCATCAGTACGTCGTTCTTCGCCGCGGCAAAGCCCTTGCGAACCGCGTCGCCCTTGCCCTTGCCGTCCTGCTTCAACACCCTGATATCCCAGTTATCCCTGTAGGCGTCGCGGACCCGTTCGCATTCCTCGAACGTGCCGTCGCTCGAATTACCCTCGACGAACAGGATTTCCTGGGCGCTGCCGAAGCGCGGCATCCGCAGAATCGCGTTCTCGATGTTGCCCTTCTCGTTGCGGCAGGGAATGAGAATGCTGGCGGAGAGTTTGCGATCCTGAAACTGCCGCACCGGACGCCCGACCAGATAGGTGCGCAGGCAGAGCTTGCGAATTCCCGGCAGCGGCGCGATGAAGCGGTTGATGAAGGGGCCGAGCCCCAGCCATCGCCGCGGCAAGAGCTGCCGTTGCTCCTGGCTGATCGGCTCGAAATCGGCCAGGTCCATCAGGTTCACGAAATCCGCAGTGGCGATATAGTTGATTTTCGGCTGCTTGCTGCGCAGCTTGAGCGCCTCCGCGAGCTTCAGCACCGGCTCCCACAAATGGGAATAATAGGAAATGATGATCCGGGTCGACGGCGCGCAGTGCTGATGGATCAGCCGCAACGTGCCGTCGATGTCCTCGAACAGGCCAATGGTGTCCGCGAGGATGATGTAGTCGAACGGGCCCTCGATCGCGCTCAGGGTGGCAGGATCCTCGACGTCACCGAGGACGAAATGCAGATCGGGATGCCGGACGTTCGCCTTCGCGATCGTTTCCGCCCCGAAATCGACCCCGACGCCATGAGATGGCTGCAGCGCCGCGAGAAGGTCGCCGCGGCCGCAGCCCAGTTCGAGAATCCGCTTGCCAGGCGGAATCAGGAACTGCATGAACTTGCGGTCATCTTCATGATAGGCGGCGTTGAATTCGCGCCAGCTGTCGAGCTCATCGACATTGCGCTCGAAATAGTCGAGCAGGTCCCGTTTGCGCTGGCTGGAAAGCTGCAGCGAAGCCGTAGCGTCGGATTGCCTCAGATACATTACGGGCCTCGAACCGGGAAGAATGGGGCTTCTCTTAGCCGAGGCGCCCGGGGGTGTAAATTCGCAAGCCGCGGACCGGCTTCGTTTCATGACGGCCCAAAAATAGCCTTCGTGTGCGCTGCCGACACGCTTGGCGTTACGGCTCGGGACCGCCTAAGCTGCAGATCAACGCCAATGCTGCAATAACGATGCGAAAGCCGAAAATCCTGCTCAGCGAAGGATCGAGCCTGTCCGCGCGCGAGGCCATCACCGCGTTGGGGCTCGCCGGCCATCGTGTCGAGCTGATGTCCAGCGATCCCCTGTGCCTCGGGCGTTTCTCGCGTTTCGTCAGTCGGGTACACCGTTCGCCCGCGAGCGGCGCGGACGCCGATGGCTACCTCGCCAAGGTGCTGGACGTCGTCAAGACATCATCGATCGATGTGCTGCTGCCGGTGCATGAGCAGGCCTATCTGTTCTCGGCGGCACGCAAGCGACTGCCGCCCCATCTGGGCACAGCGCTCGCCGCATTCGACGCCTTCGAGCAGGTGCAGGGCAAGGCTGGTCTCGCCGAGCTCCTCGCACGGCTGAACGTGCCGCAACCTGCAACCCATGTGGTGCGCTGCGCCGAGGACTTTGCCAAGGCCCGGCCGCTTCCATTCTTCGTCAAGGCTGCGTTCGGCACCGCCAGCACCGGCGTCTGGCGGGTCAAGGACGAACGCGGTCGCGACGCGCTGCTGGCGCGGTTCGAACAGAATCAAGCCTTCGCCGACGGCCTTCTGGTGCAGGCAGCGATCGCAGGCTCGCTCGAACGCACCCAGGCGGTGTTCGATCAGGGGCGGCTCGTGGCCTGCCATATCTATCGCCAGGTGGTGGAAGGCCCCGGCGGCGGCGATGTGCTCAAGCTCTCAATCGTCGATCGCGAGGTGCGCACGGTTGTCGAAAAGATCGGCGCGGCGCTGAACTGGCATGGCGCCTTGTCGTTCGACTATATCCGCGAGGATGTCTCGAGGACGCCCTATTTCATCGACGCCAATCCGCGCCTGGTCGAACCGATGAATGCGTGGCTTGCCGGCGTCGACCTGGCGGGCGCGCTCGTAAAAGTCTCGCTCGGCGAAACGCCGCCGGTTCAGGCCGACGGCCGCGCGGGCGTGCTGACCCGGCTCGGCCTGATGGGCTTGATGGATGCTGCGCGCCGGCGCGACCGCAGGTCGGATATCCTGAGGGAAATCGTCCTGCTCGCCAGCAGTTCCGGCCGCTATCGCGGCGCGCAAGAGGAACTGGTGCCGCTTCGGACCGACCCGTGGATCGCCATTCCGCTCGCGGTCGTGATGGCAAAACTATTGCGTGCCCCGAAAGCCGCGGCGCGGTTTACCGAAACCACGGTCGCCGCCTATAGCCTGACGCCGACAGCGGTCCGCCGGCTTCACGCATGGCAGCAATCCGCCTGACGCGAACCCGTCGCGTCGGATTGCCTTGCCGTCCGCCAGCACGTAGCCTTGGTCCAAGACATCACAACAAATTCCGTCCGGGAGAAAACGCCATGGCCCGCCTGAAATTCGGAGCCTTCCTCGCCCCGCATCACCCGATTGGCGAGCATCCGATGCTGCAATTCCGGCGTGACCTCGACTTCGTGCAGCAGCTCGACGAGCTCGGCTATGACGAGTTCTGGTGCGGCGAGCATCATTCCTCGGGCTGGGAGATGATCGCCTCACCGGAGATGTTTCTGGCGGCGGCCGGCGAGCGCACCAAGCGGATCAAGCTCGGCACCGGCGTGATCTCGCTGCCCTATCATCATCCCTTCAACGTCGCCCAGCGCATGGTGCAGCTCGATCACATGACCGGCGGCCGCGCCATTTTCGGCTCCGGGCCGGGCGCGCTCGCCTCCGACGCGCACACGCTCGGCATCGATCCGATGACGCAGCGCGACCGTCAGGACGAGGCGATCGCGATCATCCGCGCGCTGTTCCGCGGCGAGCGCGTCACTGCGAAAAGCGACTGGTTCGTCATGAATGACGCGGCGCTGCAGATCCTGCCGCTGCAGGAGGACATGCCGTTCGTGGTGGCGTCGCAGATTTCGCCGTCCGGCATGACGCTCGCCGGCAAATACGGCATCGGCATCATCTCGCTGGGCTCGATGTCGACCCAGGGCTTGATGGCGCTGCCGCAGCAATGGGAGTTTGCCGAGGACGCCGCCAGGAAGCACGGCACCCTTGTGAACCGCGCCGACTGGCGCGTGCTGCTGAGCTGGCATATTGCCGAGAGCCGCGAGCAGGCCTATCGGGAGGCAGGCTCTGGACTGATGCGCTGGCACAATGAATATAGTGTCGGCACCCTGATGCGGCCGGGACTGACGGCCTTCAAATCGCCGGAGGACGCGATCGAAAAAACTGCCGGCGGTGAGCTGGCGGCCTCGACCATCGGCACCCCCGATGACCTCGTCACCACCATCAAGAACCTGATGAAGGTGTCTGGCGGCGTCGGTACCATCATCGGCTTCGCCCATGACTGGGCCAACCCGGAAAACACAAGGCGCAGCTGGGACATGGTGGCGCGCTATGTGGTCCCCGAAATCAACGGCCATATCGACGCCTTGCGCAAATCGCGGCAATTCGTGATCGACAACCGTGCGGTGTTCGAGCGTGCCGGCCAGGCCGTGATGGCCAAGATCATGGAGAACGACAAGGCGGCGGCAGCCTTGTCGCAGACCGGTCCCGGACGGGTCGCGATCCCGGCCGTGAATGCGCCGGACCTGCGAGCGGAAGCCGAAAAGCGCAAGCAGCAAGCGTAGGGCGTCTTCGGCGTTGGCGCACCGCATCATCGATGCAATTTTCGACGAATGCAACCGGCAGCCTTTGCATCGGCTTCGCGAGGCGCTATCTAGGGCGACAGTCATTTCCGGTCGCCTGACGGAGCACAACGCCATGTCGATGCAAAGTGTGGCCTCGCCCGCGATTTATTTCACGCCGCCGACGCGGAATTCGCTGACCCACATTCCCGGCGACGAAGGCTGGCCGGTGATCGGCAAGACGCTCGAGGTGCTGGCCGACCCGAAAGGGCACATCGAGAAGAACGCCAGGAAATACGGGCTGGTCTATCGCAGCCATATCTTCGGCGAAACCAGTCTCGTGCTGCTCGGACCCGAGGCCAACGAGTTCGTGCTGTTCGATCAGGCTAAACTGTTCTCCTCGACACATGGCTGGGGCCGCATCCTGGGGCTGTTGTTTCCGCGCGGCCTGATGCTGCTCGATTTCGACGAGCACCGGCTGCATCGCCGCGCACTCTCGGTCGCCTTCAAGTCCGGACCGATGAAGTCCTATCTGGCGGAGCTCGACCGGGGCATCGCGGCGCGGGTCGCACGATGGAAGACGCGGCCGGGCGAGATGCTGCTCTATCCGGCGATGAAACAGCTGACGCTCGACCTCGCCGCCACCTCGTTCCTCGGCGCCGAGATCGGGCCCGAGGTCGACGAGATCACCCGCGCCTTCGTCGATATGGTGGCCGCCGCGGTTGCCGTGATCCGAAAGCCGCTGCCGGGGACGCAGATGGCGCGTGGCGTCAAGGGCCGCAAGCGCATCGTCGCCTATTTCTCGGAGCAGATTCCGATCCGCCGCGCCAAGGGCGGCGAGGATCTGTTCTCGCAGCTCTGCCAGGCCACCCATGAGGACGGCGCGCTGCTGTCGACCCAGGACATCATCGACCACATGAGTTTCCTGATGATGGCCGCGCACGACACTTTGACCTCGTCCTTGACGTCATTCGTCGGCGAACTCGCGGCCCATCCGGAATGGCAGCAGAAGCTGCGCGACGAAGTCTCGCAGCTCGGACTTGCTGCCGACGCGCCGACCAGCTTCGACAATCTCGAAGCCATGCCGCTGACCGAGATGGCGTTCAAGGAGGCGCTGCGGATCAAGCCGCCGGTGCCCTCGATGCCGCGGCGGGCGATCGGGGATTTCACCTTCAAGGGTTTCGCGATTCCGGCCGGCAGTATGATCGGCGTCAATCCGCTGTTCACCCATCATATGCCGGAGATCTGGCCGGATCCCGACAGCTTCGACCCGATGCGCTTCAGCGAGGAGGCGCAGCGCAATCGTCACCGCTTCGCCTGGGTGCCGTTCGGCGGCGGCGCGCATATGTGCCTCGGGCTGCATTTCGCCTATATGCAGGCGAAATGTTTCGCGCGGCATTTCCTGCAGAACCTCGAAGTGTCGCTGGAGCCCGGCTACCGGCCGGACTGGCTGATGTGGCCGATCCCGAAGCCGAAGGATGGCTTGCGGGTGACGCTGAAGCCGGTGTGATGGACGTCGCCGCTACCCAGCTCCCTCATCGAACGACTTCCGCAACGCGGCAAGGCCCTGTTGCTGCTGGGTCCAGTTCCGGCCGCCGGTAATCGCGCCATCGACCACGAAGTCATGGCCGTTGACGAAGCTGGATTCATCGCTGGCGAGAAACACCGCGGCATAGGCGATATCTTCGGGCAGTCCCGCCCGCGGTATCGGCTGTATGGCCTTGTAGACCTCACGCATCAAGTCCGGCGTCTTTTCCGCGGCGTCGACCGTCAGCCCAAGCGCCTTGCCGAAAATGCCGGTGGCGATCGCGCCCGGCGAAATCGAATTGACGCGGACGCCGGATTCGCCGAGCTCCATCGCCACGCATTTGGTCAGATGGATCACCGCGGCCTTGGCGGCGCCGTAGACCAAAGACGACGAGAAGCCCGCGAGCCGGCCCGCGATGCTGCCATTGTTGATGATGCTGCCGAAGCCCTGCTTCTTCATATGGGGCGCCGCGTGCTTCATGCCGAGCATGACGCTGCGCACCAGCGTCGCCATCGCCGCATCGAAGCGTTCCACGTCGAGCCCTTCGATGCCGCCGGTCTGCGCCGGGCCGCCCGCGTTGTTGAACAGGCAATCGATCCTGCCGAAGCTCGCGACCGCGAGCCCAATCAGCGCACGCATCTCGTCTTCGACCGTGACGTCGGTCTGGCGAAAGATACAATCGGCGCCGAGCTTGCTGGCCAACGCCTCGCCTTCCGGCACGCGGCGTCCGGCGATGACGATCTTCGCACCCTCGGAGACGAAGATCTCCGCGGTCCGCAGTCCAATGCCGCTGGTCGCTCCCGTGATCACCGCGACCTTGCCGCTCAGTCGTGCCATGTCGATATCCCTTCCCTGTTGCTTGAAATCCGCCCGATCCAGATTGGAACCCATTTTCCAGATCAAGCCGGGGCAACGCAAGCTATGCTGGCGCTCACAAAGAGCGTATTTTCCATTGCAACAGCGCGTATTCGGATGGGCGGTCTGGCCGATGTGGCGATGAAGCGATTGATCGACGAGTTCCGGCATGGCTGGCACGCCACGTCGCAACCGTCGCCGCTGTTCAATGCCGTGTTCGCCGCACTCTGCCTGACGCTGGCGAGCGCTGCGCGCTGGGGCTTTGTCCAGATCAGGCCGGATCTTTTCTTCACGCCCTATGTTCCGGCGGTCTTCTTCGCCAGCGCGCTGGGTGGCCTGCGGGTCGGGATCGCCACGGCGATCGCCGGCGGCGCGCTCGGCGTCCTCCTCAATTTCGACAGCACCGCCGCGGACCCGGCGCGCGTGGCGCTGCTTGCGGTTTACCTGACGGTGTGCGGCCTCACGATCTGGGGCGTCGTGCACTACCGCGCGATCCTCGCGCAACAACGGCGGATCTCGAAACGCCTGGTCGAGGAAGAGGAATACCGCAAGCTTGTCGTCGATGAGCTGCAGCACCGGCTGAAGAACAAGACGTCGACGATCCACGCCGTGCTGCGCCAGGTGCTGCACGGCCAGCCCCAGGTCTGGACCAATATCGATCATCGGCTGCGCTCGCTATCGGCAACGGATGATCTGATCTCGCGGGCCGACGGCAGCGGCTGCGACATCCGGGATTTGCTGCTCTCCGAACTCGGGCCTTACGGCCATGTCAGGTTCACCCTGAACGGCGAACCGCTGTTCCTGCCTGCCAAGCTGGCGGTCAGCCTGGCCTTCGTCTTTCACGAGCTCGCCACCAATGCCGGGAAATACGGCGCGTTTGCCGCCGCGAACGGGATGTTGCAGGTGACGTGGAGGCTGTCGGACGATCGTCTAACCTTGACCTGGGATGAAACCGAGGGACCGGCGGTCGGGACGATCGGCCCAGCCGGCTTCGGCACCAAGCTGTTGAAGGCGGCGTTGCGGCCGTTCGACGGCAAGACCGATATCGCCTATTTGAAGACTGGCATTCATTGCACCATGGAATGTCGCCTCCCCGAGGCATGATCCGCCGCCGCGCCCGCGCATTCGCAGATCACGTTGACACTCCGTTAATGACAAGTGGCGGCGTTGCGCTTTTCGGCCGCTCGCACGTCCCCGCACCCCGTGTTTCTACGCAGCGCTTAACCAAAACTAAGCTGGAACCGAGCACAATCCGGCCATGCACAGCCATGCCGGACGACAGCCGCAGATCACTGCCACGAACGCCGACGATCGGTGCGCGGCTGAAGCCGAACTCAACCTTCTGAGGGACGTGCTCAAACTGCTTCCGGCCGGCGTCACGGTCCAGGACGAGACCGGCCATTTCCTGCTGGTGAACGACAGCGCAGCCGCACAGCTTGGGCTTTGCGATCACGATCGGGCCACGGCCGCGTCATCGTCGCCGCATTTGAGCGAGCGCCGCGCCAGCGTGCCGGAATTGCTGCGCGCCGGCCGCACCGCCGTTACCGAGGAATGCATCGGCGACGGCGAGGCCAGGCAAGTGCTGCTGACCACCCATCGGCCGATCAGGATCGCAAACCGGAATCTCTTGATCGCGGCCTCGGCCGACATCACCGAGCAGAAGGCGTTCGAAGACCAGCTGTTCCGATCCGCCTATTATGACGAATTGACCGGCCTGCCGACGCGTCGGGTGATCGAGCATCGCGCCAACGTCCTGTTGAAGCAGCAGAATGACGACGGCGGCAGATTCGCGCTGGCATTCCTCGACATCGACAATTTCAAGCACATCAACGATTATTACGGTCACGCGACCGGCGACGCGCTGCTCGCCGCGTTCGCCAAGCGTCTGGGGCGTGAATTGCGCGACTCGGACATGCTGGCGCGGATTTCCGGCGACGAATTCCTGCTGCTGCTCAGCCCGATCCAGAGCATGCACGAGGTCAAGGATTTCATCGAAGCCACGCTGCACCGTCTCAGCGCGCCGTTCTTCATCGACGGCTCGGAGATCTTTGCATCGACCTCGATCGGGGTGAGCCTCTGCCCGGATCATGGCAACAGCTATGACATATTGTGCCAGAATGCCGATCTTGCGATGTACCGCGTCAAGAACGACGGCAAGGGCACGGCGGCGTTCTTTGATGCCAGCATGGAGCATGAGGCGCTGGCGCGGATGAAGGTCGAGCAGGCGCTGCGGCTGGCCATCCTGGAAAAGCGCTTCTGCTGCGCGTTCCAGGCCAAGGTCGATATCCGGACGCACGAGATCAAGGGCATTGAGGCGCTGGTGCGGTTGCGCGACAATGAGGGCGTGATTCAGGCGCCGGGCACGTTCATCAACCTCGCGGTCGAGCTCGGACTGATCGACGAACTGACGCTCCTGGTGCTGGCCGAGATCGTCAGGTCGATCGATCTGATCAACGAAACTTTCGGCCCCGACGCCACCATCAGCATCAACGTCGCGGCCAAGCAGGCCGGCAACGCCCACTTCATGCAATCCTTCGCATTGGCGCTGGAGGCAACCGGCTTCCCCAAGCGCTTCATGATCGAGGTGACGGAGGATGCGTTCGTCACCAAGACCTATTTCCAGGATGAAATCCTGCCGATTCTCAGGAAGATCGGGGTCGGCATCTCGATCGACGATTTCGGCATCGGCTATTCCTCGCTGTCGGCGCTCGCCGACATCACCGCGGACGAAATCAAGATCGACCGCTCCTTCATCACCGACATTCACCAGCGGCCGCGCAGCCAGGGCATCCTGCGCGCGATCGAATCCTTGAGCGAAGCCCTCGGCATGACCGTGATCGCCGAAGGCATCGAATCCTTCGAGGAACTCGCCTACCTGCAGGCTGCCACCAACATCCGTTATGCGCAGGGCTATTACTTCTCCCGGCCGATCTTCCTTGAGGAGTTGAGGCCCGCGCCTGCCTTCGTCAGCGAAGCGCGCGTCAGCCTGGCGAGCCGCCCGGTGCAGGAAAGCCGGCCGGCCCTGGCGCGCGCCGAGCGCTATCGCCGCTGACACCACCCCATCGCTATCAACCGGACAGCGCGCCGGCTCGCGTTGCCGGAGCGGTATTGGGCAGCCGCGCGAAAATGTGCCGCAATTGTCCGGCAACACTATCGTCTTTTGCAGTCGGTGGCCTATATGCCGGGTGTTGTCCCGTAGCGTAAGAGTGGTCATCGCGTGGAACCCGTATCCCTCCTTCTCAACATCATCTGGATCCTGCTTGGCGGCGCCCTAATGGCGTTCGGCTGGCTTGTCGCCGCCGTCGTCATGGCGATCACCATCATCGGCCTGCCCTGGGCGCGCGCCGCGTTCAATATCGCCGCCTATACCTTCATGCCGTTTGGATCGAGGGCGGTGCGCCGCGACGAGCTGACCGGCCAGGCCGATGTCGGCACCGGCGCCTTCGGGTTGATCGGCAACCTGATCTGGCTCGTGCTGGCGGGCTGGTGGCTTGCACTCGGACACCTCATCACGGCGGCGACTTTCGCGGTCACCATCATCGGCATCCCGTTCGCCTGGGCCCATCTCAAACTCGCCGGCATCGCGTTGTGGCCGATCGGCAAGGTCATCGTGCCGGCGTGAGCTGACCCTGTCAGGCCGCAAGCCGGCCGCGGTTGTTCTCCGCCAGGATGGGACGAACCAGCCGGCCGAAGCGTTCGGCCTCCTCGTCGTGCAGATAGCCGGACAGACAGAACGAATGGCAGCCGGCGTTGATGAACTCCTGCAACATGCCGGCGCATTGCGCGGGATTGCCGACCACCGCGATGCCGGCGCCCGGCCGCACCTTGCTGATGCCGGTCCACAGATGCGGCAGCAGCAGATCGCCGTATTCGCGGGCAAGTTCCTGCACGCGCTGGTTGGCCACCGACCTGCTGTATAGCGTCTTGATCTGCTGCTTCTGCCGCTCGGTGGCGTGCCGCACCAGCCGGTCGGCGGCCTCCCAGGCATCCCGCTCATCCTCGCGGCAGATCAGCTGCAGCCGCATGCCGAAGCCGATCTCGTGTTCGCGGCCATGCGCCCCGGCCAACGACCTGATCTCGCCGACGTTCTGCGCGATCCGCTCCGGCAGGTCGCCCCAGAACAGATGCACGTCGGAATGCTTCGCCGACATTTCCCAGGCCTCGCGCGAGCCGCCGCCGAGATAGAACTTCGGATAAGGCTGCTGCAACGGCCGCGGCCGGATATGGACGTTCGACAGCGTGTGGAACCTGCCGGCAAAATTCACTGGCCCGCGCGCCGTCCATAGCGCTTTCAGGATCGAGACTTCCTCCTCCATCAGCGCATAGCGCTGTTCCTTGGGGTAACGCACGCCTTCGCCCTCGACCTCGCTCTCGTTCTGGCCGGCGATCAGATTGACGCAGATCCGCCCACCCGACATCTGGTCGAAGGTCGAGATCATCTTGGCGAGCAGGACGGGATTGATGTAGCCGGGCCGGGCCGCGATCAGCGGCTTGATCCTGGCCGAACGCGCCGCCATGAAAGCCCCCGCAATCCAGGCCTCCCAGCAGGTCAAGCCGACCGGAATCAGGAGACATTCGAAGCCGGCCTGTTCGGCGGCGCTGACCACCCGTTCGCACAGCTCCGGCGAGCCCGCCACCTCGGCCTCGGGCACGCCATAGGCCGTGGTGTCGCCATGCGTGGGCAGATACCAGCCGAATTCGAGCGGACGCAATTCTGACGAAGGCATGGGATGATCCTCGAGACGTGGGCATCGTGACACGGCTTTATGCCGCAGCCTGTCTAACGGCAGATACGGTTTCGCGGCCTCGCGGCGCTGGTCGCCCGAGCTTTGCTTGGGAAGTCTTGCGCCTCGAGATCGAGGGCGCAGGGAATGCCGGGTGCACGCTGCACCCGCGGTCTCGCGTGCAAGTAGCAGTAAGAAACGAACGCACACGAGCATACAGGTTCAGCGGAAACACTCCGACATTCCCTGCGCAATGGCTTT
>NZ_JBAURI010000034.1:0-1753 GCF_049581145.1 Bradyrhizobium sp. | reverse complement strand
CTGATGATGTGGATGTGGATGTCCGCCGTGATCGTGCTGTCCGGAGCCGAGCTCAATTCGGAAATCGAGCACCAGACCGTATTGGATTCGACCACGGGCAGCCCACGGCCGCTCGGCGCGCGCGGCGCCGCGATGGCCGACAGCGTCGGACGGGCGGTCCCCGGCGCGTCCCAGAGCGCTTTCCGAACACGGTGAATCGGAAAACGCTCCGATTGTCCTTCATTGGTCGCATTTTCTCAGCGGGGGCCGGTGACCACCTTTCCGGAAAATGCGCCAAAGAACACTGGATTTTCGAATCAACATTAGTGTTAAGGTTGTGGCGCTCGAACGGGATGTTGCGCGCCAGATGATCCGGATTTCCACGATTTTCATCGCCATCTGCATGGTGCTGGTCGCAGCATCGCTCGGGCTGATCCTCTATTCGGTCGCCGGTATCAACGGACCGGAATCCGCGATCGTGGCGCTGACCGCGCTGACCTTCCTGATCCTCTACAATGCGGTCTCGATGCGGCTGCGCGATCGCACCGACGTCGGCAGCCAGATCGCGGACCTGTCGCGCGGCACCGCCGATCTGGCGCGGCAGGTCGCCGAATTCGGCCGCCGGCTCTCGGCTGTCGAAGGCCGCATGGTCTCGGCCAATTCGGCCGGCGCCGACCGCATTCAATCCGTGGTCAACGAGATCGGCGAACTTGGCGGATTGATCAGGCAGCTCGCCGCCTCGGTCGCAAGCCACGACGATCTGCTGGTCGCGCTACAGCAGGCCCCTTTGCCCGCTGCTGCGCCGGAGCCGGCCAGGCCGGACACCGAGCCACAAAAGCAGCCATTGCCGATCGAAGACGACAAGCGGGTGGTGGCATCGCCCGCCGCGGCGCCGGCCGCCGGCGATCCCGCCGCCCGCAGCCAGGCCCAGATTCTGGCGACACTGCGCGGCGCAATCGAGGAAAACCGGATCGACATCTATCTGCAGCCGATGGTGACGCTGCCGCAGCGCAAGGTGCGCTACTACGAGGCGGTGACGCGGCTGCGCGACGAACGGGATCAGGTTCTGGCGGCCGAGGATTTTATCGCGGTCGCGGAAGCCGCCGGCCTGATCGGGCGGATCGACCACATGGTGATGCTGCGCTGCGTGCAGGTGCTGCGCCGGCTGATGGTCCGCAACAAGGAGGTCGGCGTGTTCTGCAACGTCGCCGCCGCGACCCTCGGCAACGCCCCGATGTTTTCGCAATGCCTGGATTTTCTCGAAGCCAATCGCGCGCTGGCGCCGTCCTTCGTGCTCGAGTTCAAGCAGGCGACGTTCCGCAATCTCGGGCCGACCGAGACCGAGCACCTCGCCGCGCTGGCGCAGCGCGGCTACCGCTTCTCGATCGATCACGTCACCGATCTGCGGATCGAGCCGCGCGAGCTTGCCGATCGCGGCGTTCGCTTCATCAAGGTCCCCGCCGGGCTGTTGCTCGACCCGAAACAGAGTTCGACCTCCGACATCCATCCCTCCGATCTGTCGGATCTGCTCGGCCGCTTCGGCATCGACCTGATCGCCGAGCGGATCGAGGGCGAGCGCTCGGTGGTCGACCTGCTCGACTATGACGTGCGCTTCGGCCAGGGCTTCCTGTTCGCGCCGCCGCGCCCGTTGCGGCCCGAGGGCGCGTCCAATCCCGGCGCGGCGCAGCCGGGCAACATCCAGGAAGTCAACGGCACCGCCAAACCTGCGAACGCCGTGGAGGTTACGGCGGTCGACCCGCCGCCGCGCATGATG
>NZ_JBAURI010000033.1:0-8221 GCF_049581145.1 Bradyrhizobium sp. | reverse complement strand
GGCGAGCGCGGCGCTCATCCAAATACGTCCGATATGGCGCGCTCGACCCGCACGCTGGAGCCGGCATCGTCGAGCGGATTGCGGCGCAAACGGTGACGCAGCGCCGATGGCGCGATCCGCCGCAAATGAGCGTCGGTGACGGACCTCTGGCCCTCGAGCGCAGCCAGTGCCCGCGCCGCACGCATCAAGGTCAGCTCTCCGCGCAATCCATCGGTGCCGAGCGTCATGCAGAGCCTGGCCGCGCGTTCCAGCGCCGCGTCCGTCACCGTGACCAGCGGCAGCCGGTCGCGGGCCGAGGTGATTTGCTTGCGCAGCTTGGTTTCTTCCTTGGCCCATTTGGCGAGGAAGGCCGCGCTATCGCTCTCGAATTCATCACGGCGCCGCACGACTTCGATCCGGCTCGGCAGATCGTCCGGCGTCTTCACTTCGACCGAGAGACCGAACCGGTCCAGCAATTGCGGGCGCAATTCACCTTCCTCGGGATTGCCGGTGCCGACCAGCACGAACTTCGCGGGATGGCGGATGCTCAGTCCTTCGCGCTCGACGACGTTTTCGCCCGATGCGGCAACGTCGAGCAGCAGATCAACCAGGTGATCCTCCAGCAGATTGGCTTCATCAATATAGAGAAAGCCACGATGCGCGCGCGCCAACAATCCCGGCTCGAAGGCTTTCTCGCCGCGCGCCAGCGCGCGCTCCAGATCGAGCGCACCAACGACGCGATCCTCTGTCGCGCCGAGCGGCAGATCGACGACCGGCACGGGCACCTTCGCCGATTTCAGCCCAGCCTTGGCGGCGCGGGCGCGGCAATCGTCGCAAAATTCCGCCGGCCGATCCGGATCGCAATTATAGCGGCAACCGACGACCACCTTCATTTTCGGCAGCAATGCCGCGAGCGCGCGCACCGCGGTCGACTTGCCCGCGCCGCGATCGCCGAAGGCGAGCACGCCGCCGACTTTCGGATCGACCGCCGCGATCAACAACGCCAGCTTCATTTCATCCTGGCCGACGATGGCCGAAAACGGGAACGCGGTCGCCATGCTATGCCTTCACCGCCGCGGCGCGTACTGCTTCGCGGCACTCCTCGAGAGCAAATTAAGACCAGCCGCAGCAGGAAAGCAAACGGATGCCGCCCATTGCAGTGCAAACTCCTGTCGTCGGCCGGGAGCATCACACTTTATATATGCCCAAAACATTTCCTGTTGCGTGACCGCGCCACACGCCGAAAAGTAGCGGCAGGACCCTTTCCGCTTCTGTCAGCCGCGACGGAATGCTACTCATCTGCGACAAGCCTATTCCAGTATCGAGAAGACGCGATGAGCGCGGAGCTCCTGATCGGTGATAGCGATGCGGCGCGTCTCGTGCCGCATCCGCTGCGTGCTGCGATCCTCGGCGAAGTTCACGCCCGGCCCTTCACGCCGATCCCGGTGCCGTCGCGCGTCCTGCATTTCGCCTTCGATAGCTCGGGCGCGCGGGCGCAAACCGACCGCGTCAATCTGGCGGCGTTCTGCCAGTCGCGCGGTTTGCCGTCGCCGCTGGCGGGGGAAAAGCATCACCGGGTACCATTCGGGACCACAGTGCTGCGCTGGGAGCAGCACTCCGAATTCACCACTTACACCTGGGAGATACCGTCCGATCCAGACGCTATTCCTTTCCATCCGGACGCCGCCTCGCTTGTCTCACCGATGCGGCTCGTACCGCAACCCGGTCCGTTGCTGGTCGCGGTCGACCTCCATCTGATGAGCGAGGCCGAGCCGCGCACCTCGCCGCAGCGCCTGTTCGACAATGCGAGCCTCGCGGTGGCCGAGAATTCCGATGGCGCCGCGGTCTACGCCACGGATTTCCAGCCGGGGCCATCGGGTTTCGTGCGCATTCTCGTCGCCGATCGCACCATGTCGCCGGAGCGGGCCGGCGCGCTGGTCCAGCGCGTGATCGAGCTCGAAACCTATCGTACGCTCGCCCTGCTCGGACTGCCGGAGGCGCAGCGGCTGGCACCATCGATCGCGGCCTCCGAACGCCGACTGGTCGAAGTCACGGAACAGATGCGCCACGCCGGCGATCTCGCCAGCAATCACCGGCTGCTGGATGAGTTGACGGGGCTCGCCGCCGAGGTCGAAGCCGGCGCGGCGGCCAGCGTGTTTCGCTTCGGCGCCAGCCGCGCCTATGAAGAAATCGTCGAGCAACGCCTGCAGACCATTGGCGAACGCAAGGTCGGCGGCCTGCCGACCTGGTCGTCCTTTCTCGCCCGCCGCATGAAACCGGCGCTGCGCACATGCGTCACGATCGAAGCGCGGCAGTCGAACCTGTCGCTGAAGCTGGCGCGCGCGGCCAATCTGTTGCGCACACGCGTCGACGTCGAGCTCGAACAGCAGAACCAGGAACTGCTGAAGTCGATGAACGCACGGACGCGGCTGCAACTGCGTTTGCAGACGACGGTGGAAGGCCTCTCGGTCGCGGCGATCACCTATTATGTGGTCGGGCTGTTCGGCTACCTGGTCAAGGCCGCGCACGACACGGGAAAGATGCCGATCGAGCCGAGCATCGTCACGGCGGCCTTCGTGCCGATCGCCGCGTTCGCCATCTGGTGGACGGTCCGCAGCATCCGCAAGAAGCATATTGCCGGCGAAGACTGATGATTTGGAAACTCGCCGTCGCCATCGCCGCGGCCATTTGCATCGCGATCGGGCTCTTCGAACTCCAGGATGCCCGCAAGGGGCTGCGCATCGTCACGTCGAAAGTCGGCGAAACCCCCGTCACGATCTTTCGGCCACAGGTGACCCCACCTGTTCCGGTCATCGTGATCGCGCACGGCTTTGCCGGCTCGCAGCAGTTGATGCAGCCGTTCGCCGAGACGCTGGCCCGTAACGGCTATATCGCAGTGACCTTCGATTTCCGCGGCCATGGCCGCAACCCCGTGCCGCTGCGTGGCGACCTCAACGAAGGCATGACGATCACATCGGAACTGCTCAAGGAACTGGAGGAGGTTGCGGCCTACGCGGGGAGCTTGCCCGACAGCGATGGCCGCATGGCCGTGCTCGGACATTCGATGGCTTCCGACATCGTCATTCGCTTTGCGCAGGCCACTCCCGCCATCGTGGCCACGGTTGCAGTATCGGCCTTCTCGCCGGTCACGACCGCGACCAGCCCGCGCAATCTGCTTGTCATCGTCGGCGCTCTGGAGCCCTCGATGCTCCGGGACGAAGGTCTGCGTATCGTCAATCTGGCCGCCGACGGCAAGGCTGTGGCCGGCGAGACCTACGGCCGCTTTGCCGATGGCACCGCCCGCAAGCTGGTGGTCGCGCGCGGCGTCGAACATATCGGAGTGCTCTATAGTCACGACAGTCTGTTGCAGTCGCTGCAATGGATGAACGCAGCGTTTGGCCGGCAACAACAGGGATTTGTCGACGGCCGCGGCGGCAGCCTGGCGCTGCTGTTTCTCGGAATCATCGCGATGGCGTGGCCGCTGTCGCAGTGCCTCCCGGTCGCCAGTCCGGCATTCGCGGGGGCAGATCTGCCATGGAACAAGCTGCTGATCACGGCCATCATCCCCGCGCTGCTGACGCCGCTGATGCTGTGGCGGATGCCGACCGATTTTCTGCCGATCCTGCTGGGCGATTATCTTGCCCTGCACTTTTTGCTGTACGGCGCGCTGACCGCGGCACTGCTGTTTGTTTGGCGCAGCCGCGCGAGCATCCCGAATCTCGTTGCGCCATGCTGGAAAAGCCTTGCGGTCTCTGCTGCCGTGATCGGCGCCTACAACATCCTCGCCTTCGGCTGGCCGATCGACGCTTACCTGTTTTCATTCCTGCCGATCGCAGGGCGTGTTCCGCTGCTGTTCGTAATCGCCTGCGGCACCCTGCCCTATTTCCTTGCGGATGAATGGGCGACGCGCGGCGCGCAAGCGCGGCCCGGCGCCACCCTGCTGACAAAATCCTGCTTCCTGTTGTCGCTTGCCATCGCGGTGGCGCTCAATCCGATGAAACTGTTCTTTCTGATCATCGTCATGCCGGCAATTCTGCTGCTGTTCGCGATATTCACGCTGATCAGCCGCTGGAGCTACCAGGCGACACATCATCCGCTGCCGGGCGCGGTCGCCAATGGCGCCGTGTTCGCCTGGGCGATCACAGTGACATTTCCGATCATGGTCAGGTGACGCACATGACACTCGAATCGGTGTGGGACTATCCGCGTCCGCCGCGGCTGGAACGCTCCGGCGAACGGTTGCGCGTGACATTCAACGGCGAGACGATCGCCGACACGATCGCGGGCTTCCGCGTGCTCGAGACCAGTCATCCGCCAGTCTATTACATTCCGCCTGACGACATCGCGCAACATCATCTGCAGGCCGTCGCCGGAAGCTCGTGGTGCGAGTTCAAGGGCCATGCGCAGTACTGGTCGCTCGACGTCAAAGGCCGGCGCGTTGACCGGGCGGCATGGAGCTATCCTGAACCCTCACTCGGATATGCCGCGATGGCGGGATATCTCGCCTTCTACGCGTCCCGTGTCGATACGTGCTTGGTTGGTGACGAACGCGTGCTGCCACAACAGGGCGATTTCTACGGCGGCTGGATCACGTCGCGCATCGTCGGGCCGTTCAAGGGCGGCGCCGGAACACGCGGCTGGTAGATCGCGGCGCGGCCGGCGCGAACAACGATCGGGAGTCAGGGGTCCCCGATCATGATCGCCGTGAACGATTGCCGTTCTGCCCGGAGTTCGAGTTAGTAGAGTTCTATTTGGGCTGACCGGTCGATCCGTTGTCCGGGCCCACGCCCGTATCTGATGATGTCGGCGCGGCGCGAGTGTCGGGCGCGGGATTGGCGGGCTGGTATCGTTTGGGCTGGTTCGCCAGTCCCGGCGGTTGCGCCATGCCGGTCGTCGTGCCTCCGACCGGGGTGGGGGTCTGCGCCGTTTCGATTCGTGATTTATCGTGATAGCCGATTGCCAGAAGACCCATCAGCGCGACAGCAAGCACTGCAAACCCGATCAATTCAGCGCCGGCCCCGCTCGGGGTTGGGCCCGTCCGCGAGCCGCTGCCTTCAAGCGTCGCCGCCGCGATTTCGCGGTTGGCTCGCGAGCGCAGGAAGTAGATGAAGGCACCTGCTATAACAAAGACAGTCGCCGCCAAGGTGAAAAACATGAGCCAGCTGATCGGATTATCGCCCTGCATTTG
Organism: Bradyrhizobium sp.; assembly: GCF_049581145.1. Classification (GTDB taxonomy): domain Bacteria; phylum Pseudomonadota; class Alphaproteobacteria; order Rhizobiales; family Xanthobacteraceae; genus Bradyrhizobium. The sequence goes on along the minus strand of NZ_JBAURI010000033.1, from coordinate 3,054 downwards.
AGCAGCTCCATCTGTCAAACATGTATGACAATACCAAGCGATTTGGATTGTTCCGGGCTTGATCGCGCGATTTTGGCCGCAGAATGCCGCCTGACGTCCGGCTGCTACAAGGCGGATCTGTAACGTCACGCTGACACACCAAGCGTCATCGCGGCTTGGATGGATTGGCGCATTGGTCGCCGCCGGTTCCAGACCGGAGCTGGCGGGCTAACATTTTATCGCAAACGCGCAGGCCGGTTCTCCCGTCGCCTGGCAGGCGATCACGCTCACGCGCGTGCGGGCGTGAACAAGCCGGGCAAAGAGCCGCTCGAAGGTTGCCGCGTAGAAATCACAGCAAGGCGCTGCGGATGTTTGCCCGCGGCAGATTAGACAATTCCTGATCGTGAACGTCATCGGACGACCATGACGTGCCGAAAAGGCGCCCGTCCCCACGAAGGTCCACGCATTCCCCGCTATCGCCGCCGTCAGCAGCCGACCGGCGAGTCCGCAAGGCATTGATCGCATGGCGATCTGAGCGGAAAACGGAATGCGATGACGAAGCAGATAGTCGGCGGTGCGCTGCCCGGCGATCCAGCCGACGGTGCGGGCGCGGTCGTCGCCGAGCGCAACGTGAAGCGCCCGGTGCAGGCTTGCAACCTCGTGTTCACCGATCATCTGCGAAGGTGGATCGCTCAGATATGGCTCGAGGTTCGCGGCGCGAAAAACCCGACTGACCGCGTGCGCGCCCTCGACCGCCCATAGCGCTTCGGCGACCCGCGTGACAGCGTTCGGACCGATCCGGCCGGCCCGCTCATCGCGCGTGGCGATTGCCGGCGCTGATGACATCATGTGCATCCATGAAATCTGCATCCATGAATTCGGCTGCCGCGATCAATGCGCGGCAGAACCCGGTCCATGTTCCCCCTGTTCGCCGGCGCTACAGGCCATGATTTCAGCCTGCTGCGGGCCGCTGACCTTGCGGTTGTGGCTGGTCTTCCATTCGACCGCGTTCATATCGGCACGCTTTCGCGACGCGTCAAAGCTGAAATCGACTTTTCCCTTTGACTGCGGACCCCAATAGTTGACACGCCCGAGATCGTAGAATTTTCTCTCGAAGCCGGACTTGAGAAACGCCTTGAGACATCCGAGCAAATAGCGGCGGCGTTCACCGGAGCCGGCCCAGGGATAGGAAAACATGGCCTTGTTCATGTAGAAGCGCCGGTAATTATGCATGACGCGATCAAGCAGTTCGGCGCGATCCATCGCGTCCGGCTTCATGATCGGGGTCACAAAGTTGTATTTCTCGTAGTCGAACACCTCGACCTTGTCGCCGAGTTCACGAAACAGGTCTGAGAATGGCCACGGCGTGTACATTGCCCAGTTGGCGAGATCAGGCTTCCAATCCCGCGCCATCCGATAGGTCTCCTCGAGGGTTTCGCGGGTTTCGTTTTCAAGTCCGACGATGAACTGCGCCTCAACGACGATGCCCGCATCGCGCAGCAACTGGATTGCCTTCTTGTTCTGCGCGACCGTCGTCTCCTTGTGGAAACGATCAAGCTTCAATTGGGCGGCGGCCTCGGTGCCGAGGGAGACGTGGATCAGGCCGGCTTTTCGATAGAGCGGCAGCAATGCCTCATCGCGCAGGATGTCGGTCACTCTGGTATTGATGCCCCAAAGGATCCTGAGATCACGCCGGATCAGTTCCTCGCAAAATGCGAGAAATTTCTTCTTGTTGATCGTCGGCTCCTCGTCGGCCAGGATGAAAAAGCCGATATCATGATCACGCATCAGGCCTTCGATCTCGTCGACGACGCGCTTCGGGTCGCGAATGCGGTAATCGCGCCAGAATTTCCATTGCGAGCAGAAGCTGCAGGTAAACGGGCAGCCGCGTGCCATGTTTGGAATGGCGACGCGCTTTCCCAGGGGGATATAGATGTACTTGCTCCACTGCAGCACGCCCCAATCCGGCGTGATCGCATCCAGGTTTTTGACCGTCGGCGCCGCCGCCGTCGCGACGACCTTGTCGCCCTCCCGATAGGCGAGGCCCTTGATTTCGTGCCGGGCCTTCAGCCAGCGTCCGTCCCCGACGGACCGGAGCAGATCCACAAAAATCTCCTCGCCCTCGCCGCGAACGATCGCATCGATCCAGGGCGCCTCGGTCAGAACCTGCTGGTACATGAAGGTCGCGTGGATACCGCCAAGCACGGTCAATGCTTCTGGATGGAGCTCCTTTGCAATCTGCAGGAGACGCTCGGCTTTGTAGATGGATGGGGTAATCGCGGTCGCCCCAACGACATCCGGTCTTTCCTCGCGCAGGATTTGGCGCACCTGGTCCTCGGAAAGATCGTCGGTCATGGCGTCGACGAAGCGGATCTCGTCGAACCCGGCCGTCCTGAGCGCGCCCGCAATATAGGCCGCCCATGCCGGCGGCCAATTGCCGGCGATTTCAGCGCCGCCGGAATGATAGTTGGGGTGCAAAAGCAAAATGCGCATTGGAAACATCCCATATCTGTAAATACATATTGACGTCCAATCTAGATTACAGAATTGATTTAGATCAAAAGGAAGGCAATTCGAGCTGCCCTGCGTGCGGGCGCGGAAGGCTGTCCGCAGACTCCGGATGCCACCAGGGTGGCGTTGCCGCAGCTTTTTCAGCCGCGTTCTGTGCTGCCGTCTTGCGCGCAATCTTGGGCAAACACGTGCGGTGCAAAGCGATAGGCATCGCTGAGCCACCGTAAGGTGTAGTGCAGGATGTCGAACGTCAGCCGCGCCTCGGTGCCGAGCGGTCAACAACCAACCGGTCGACGATCTATGCCGGTGCCGGAGCCCATCAGGGAGGGTTTATGGTGCGCTCGGAGCGCCCACAACCGCTCTCCAGTAGGTTGATAACACTAACTTTTTCGGGTTCTACTCAAGGCAATGTATCACAGTTTGTATCGCAATCTGTATCCCAGAATTCGAGTCGATCGAGCACGCGGAATCTGTGACGCTAGTCGCACGACATCGTGCACGATTGCGATACGTGATCAACCTACAACCCTCGCTTTACTCGCTCAACGCGGATGGGTCCAACAT
>NZ_JBAURI010000032.1:0-11666 GCF_049581145.1 Bradyrhizobium sp. | reverse complement strand
TGATACAACGGCACGACGGGGCGACGATGTCGCTGACCAATGGCTGTGTCTGCTGCAGCATCGGCTCGGGCTTTTTCGATACCCTGGGAAAGGTACTCGACTGCGACGACAGGTTCGAGCGGATCGTGATCGAGGCCAGCGGCGTCGGTGACCCCTGGCGCATCGCCGAGATCGCCCTGGTCGAGCCCGAGCTTCGGCTGGATGGCGTGATCGTGCTGGCGGATGCGACGCGGATCGCCGGGCTGATCGATGATCGGCGGGTCGGCGATACCGTGCGGAGCCAGTTTGCAAAGTCCGATCTGGTTCTCCTGAGCAAGGGCGACCTCGCCAGTGAAGAGGATCTGGATCGCGCCCGCAATGCGGTCCGTTCGTTGAGGGCCGACGTTCGCATCGAGGTTCTGTCGCCCGATAAGTGGTTCGATCCCTGCACGGCCCAAGGAAAGCATTCGCGCTTCCAGGCGGTCGACGCCGATGCGGCGAGTTCCGATCATGAGGAGAGTTTCAGGCGCTGGACCTATCGGCGGGACGGCGCATTCGATCGGGGACGGCTGGCGGCCGCGATGGCCACGCTCCCGCCGCAGCTGTTGCGCCTGAAGGGCGCATGCCGCGTGGCCGGCGAAGGCGCCCCGCTGGTTCTGCAGATGGTTTCCAAAGACTGGTCGCTGTCAAATGCTGACGGTGAGATCGACCCGCGAGGGATTGCGCTCGTGGGAATCGGCACGGCCGATCTTCCGGGTGACGGAGACCTGGACGCGATCCTCGACACCGCGCTTGCGTGACCGCCGGTCCGGCGGCGGCGAGTGAACTTGTTCACCAGGGCACCGCCGAAGTGGCGGCCCATCGATAGCAGTTGCAAAGACAGGGATGTAGCCATGTCGATCAAAAACTATCTCTTGCTTGGTGTCCTGGGCCTGGGAGCGGTCTTCGCGGGTTCAGTGCGCTCCAAATGCGCAGTCGGCACCCGGAAACACCGTGGTGAGTCAACAAGCAGAGCGAGTACTATACGCTCGAGAAATTCGACAAGTTCTTCCTCCCGGGCCGGCCCAAGCTCGACAAGATCGTGGTACGCTTCGTCTCCGACCCGAGCGCCGCCCTGGTTTCGATGGAAAGGGGCGATGCCAATATTCTTCCCAGCCAAAGTGACGCGGCGTCGGCATCTGACGTCATCGCCGTCTGCAAGAGGGCGCCTCCAGCAAGCAAAAGCACTGTAAGCGCGAAGATACCTCTTCGATCCGGCACAAGATTTCCGGGCCGCAGCATCGGCAGCAGCATCGAACCAGCGATCGCCGCGAGCGAAAGCGCATAGCTTGCCTTCATCGCGAACGGGCCGCCATGGGCGATACCGACAAGGCCGGGCTGGACGCCATAGATCACGACCACGACGGTGAGCGAGACCGCTGCACCGAGGCTCAGGCCAAGGAGCAGGTCGTTTCGTGTCTTGCCCGGTTGAACCGGCGTAAGTTCACCGGCGAGCAACCGGATGAGGTCCGAACTCTTCACGTTGATCAACTTTCAAATCGGCAGGGTCGCGAAAGCGAGAGAAGCAGCACCTTCCCGCTATCCGCGCGCATGAGCGGAAGGTTACAAGATATCGGTGGCAAATACGCGGAGCATTGGTGGATGCCTGGTCTCGGACGATTTCGAGCGCACAGTAGGGCGGTCTCCCGCTCCCGCACTCGATCATTGCCGGCACGCTCCTGCCATCTGCCTGACTCCCGCTCCAGCAGGCTATGGTCGCTCACGCCTTTTCGAGCTTCGTCAACATCCTGGCGCGGACGGATATCGACCTTCCGGTTGCGCGCGCTTCCGAAGCTGCATGAAGATCGCCGCTCCGCCGGCCGCGCCCATTACCGGCGGGGTGTCGAGGCTGAAGCAGTGCTTCGCCAGCCACAGAGCCCGGATTCCAATAGACCGGTCGGGTCTCGTCGCTCAGATCACACCGCGGGCCACCCCCGGTTTGAGCGACCTCGGTCATTGGCGGAATGAGCGGAGAGTTTTTGAACGATCGTTCTTGAATCATCGAGAGCTGTCGCGAGATAATATCCAAGAGTATACAACAGCTTCGGCGCCCCGATGCGTCGTGAAAAAAGCGAAATCACGGAAGAGTGAGGCCCAGTCGCGTAACGCAACGCGCGTAAACCGCGAAGTGCCCAGTGTGTACCGGTAGCGGTGCGCTGACCAATCCAAATGGAGAGAATTAGATGTCTGTTAGATCCACCGTGAGTGCGTTCGTACTCGCCGGCGCCGTCACCACGGCCCTTGCATCGATGGCTGCCGCGGCACCGCTGACCGACGCAGAGGGCAAAGCGGCGGTCGCTGCCGGCAAGGAAAAGTGTTTCGGCGTGGCGCTGAAGGGGCAGAACGACTGTGCCGCCGGTCCCGGGACGACCTGCCAGGGTACGTCGACGACGGACTTCCAGGGCAATTCCTGGAAGTTCGTGCAGCACGGGACCTGCACCAGCATCAAGGTGCCGGGTGGCAAAACCGGTTCTTTGACGGCCCAGACTTAGAGCGACGAGACCAGCGGAAGGCGGAGACGTTGGATGAGCGAAGTGAGAGAACTTCCGGGATCACCCGCACCAAGGCGTCTCCGTTTTCCCGCACACGAGATAGCCGGTCTGGCCGGCACAAGCTTCAAGCATGAGCATCTGCCGGCAATTCTGCAAGATAGAGCGCAGGACGGCTTCTTCGAAGTCCATGCCGAGAACTATATGGGAGCCGGCGGCCGGCCGCATCATGCGCTTGAGCAAATCCGCCGGGACTATCCCGTCTCATTGCATGGCGTCGCGATGTCGATCGGTGGTCCGCAACCCCTCGACCGCAATCATATCGAGCGCTTCCGCGTGCTTGTCGAACGCTATGAGCCGGCACTCGTTTCCGAGCACCTGGCCTGGTCGACCCATCAGACCACGTATTTCAATGATCTGCTGCCGTTGCCGTACACCGAAGCGACGTTGAGGCGGGTTAGCGAACACATCGATGAAGTACAGCAGGCCGTCCGCCGGCCGATCCTGCTCGAAAACCCCTCCACCTATGTCGCCTTCCAGGAATCGACGATGAGCGAGACGGATTTCATTCGTGGAATCGTTCAGCGCACCGGTTGTGGACTGCTCCTCGATATCAACAACGTCTTCGTTTCCGCGACCAATCATGGCTATTCGGCGCTCGGCTATCTCTCGCATTTTCCGATCGAGCGTGTCGGCGAGATTCACCTGGCCGGACACACCCAGCAGGTCGATGACGAGGGCGATCCTCTGCTGATCGATAGCCACGACGGACCGGTCGCCGACGCGGTATGGAAGCTGTTCGAAATCGTGATCAACCGGAGCGGTCCGATTCCGACGCTGGTGGAATGGGACAGCAGCATCCCCGACTGGCCGGTCCTCAAAGCCGAAGCAAGGGCCGCGCAGGAACTGCTGGACCGTCACGCAACACCTTTCAGCTCTGGGAAAGTCCATGCGCATCGTTGAACCAGTGGGCCGGCACGATCGCGGACGCCAGTCGTTCACGGGGACATTTTCGCCGGCGCTGCTCGACCCCCAGAGCGCGACCCCGGCGGTGGTTAGCGGCCCGAATGGAAAGGCGGCGAGCAAACGTTATAACGTCTATCGCAACAACGTCACCGTCAGCCTCATCGACGCGCTCGCGGCGATTTTTCCGGCCACCCAACGGATCACGGGTGTGGAATTTTTCCGCGCGATGGCCCGCTTCCATGTGCGTGCCACCCCGCCGACCTCGCCTTTGCTGTTCGAGTATGGCCGGGATTTCCCGGGGTTCATCGAACGGTATGAGTACGCGCAATCCCTGCCATGGCTGGCCGACGTCGCCCGGATCGAGCGTGCTTGGCTCGACGCCTATCACGCTGCGGACATGGAGATATTGGAGCCACAGGACCTGATCTCCGTTCCGCCCGAACGCCTACCGGATGTCCGTTTCATTCCGCATCCAGCGGTCAGAATCGTGAGTTCCGAATTTCCGGCTGTCTCGATCTTCGCGGCCAACCGAAGCGGCGGCCCGATGGATCCGATCGAAGCGGATGGAGCCGAAGACGCCTTGATAACCCGGCCCGGGCTTGAGGTTGTTGTCCGGCACCTTCCTCCGGGCGGCGCGAGGTTTCTGACGCATCTCGTTTCGGGCGAGACACTTGGTCAGGCCGCCGCGGCGGCGTTTGAGACGAGTAAATCATTCGATCTTCCCGCCAATATTGCGGGGATGACCGAGGCCGGAACGTTCATGGCAATCGATAGCGGAGATCCTCGATGACGACCACCGACCAATTTGGATCGAGCAGCGGCGTGGCACGCCAGATCGGCATGCTCGCGGACGGGCTCATCGGCATCGTTCGTGCTGTCGCGCAACCATCACTGGTTCAACTCGTGATGCGCGTTGCTCTCTCGGTGCCGTTCTGGCGTTCAGGCATCAACAAATGGGACGGCTTTCTGCACCTCAAAGATACCACCGTGCTGCTGTTCAGCGAGGAATTCATGCTGCATCTGCCCGGCGGTCCTTATCATTACCCGGTTCCCGCCGTCTTTGCGTTCATCTCCGGCTGCGGCGAGATTCTGTTTCCAACCCTGCTTATCCTGGGCTTCGCCACGCGCTTTGCCGCAACGGGGCTGCTGTTCATGACATGCATTGTCGAACTCACCGTTCCCGACGGCTGGCCGATCCATATCACCTGGGCTGCGATGGCGCTCGGCATCATGGCGTGGGGACCAGGTCGGCTTTCGCTCGACCATGGAATTCAGCACGCATTGGGATTGCCAAAGGACGCTTACTGAAAAGGCAGATCGACCAAAATCTTGGTTGAACGCGCTTGTTGCGACCCATGCTTTCCCCGAATTGCAGGAGATTGTAAGTGAGCTTGAATCAGGACCTCCAGCCGGATCGTCCGCCGGAACGTAAGTTGCCCGGCCAGGTTGTGTTGGTGTTTCAGGGCGGCGGAGCGCTTGGATCTTACCAGGCGGGTGTTTATCAGGCGTTGCACGAAGCGTCGATCGAGCCGGACTGGATTATCGGGACTTCAATTGGTGCGATCAATGCGAGCCTGATCGCGGGCAACCGGCGCGAAGATCGAATTCCGAAGCTCAAGGAATTCTGGAAACGGGTGGAATCGCCTCCGGTACTGGATTTTGGCGGCGCGTCGGCCGGTTTTTCTCACGCGTCTGCCAACTGGTCGACCTACGTCGGCGGCATTCCCGCGTTCTTCAAACCGAATGTTCTGGCCCATTTGGGAATGAACGTTCCGATCGGTTCGGACCGGGCCGGGTACTATTCGATCATGCCTCTTGAGAAGACGCTGTTAGAGCTTGTCGATTTCGAGCGGATCAATCGTGATGGACCGAGGTTTACGGTTGGGGCCGCTCATGTGCGGACCAGCGAGATGCGCTATTTTGATAGCAGGATGACTGACATTTCGGTGAAGCACATTCTTGCGTCGGGTGCCTTGCCGCCGGCGTTTCCCGCGGTCCGTATCGATGGTGAGTTGTATTGGGACGGCGGCATTCTTTCGAATACTCCAACCGAGATCGTATTCGACGACAATCCCCGCAGGGACGCATTGATCTTTGCCGTGCATATGTGGAACCCGGCTGGCCCCGAGCCGGAATCGATAGGAGAAGTCCTTCATCGGTACAAGGACATCCAATACTCAAGTCGTATTTCGAGCCACGTCGTTCGGCAAAAGCAGACCCATCGCATGCGTCATGTGATCAGCCAGCTTGCCGCAAGGCTTTCCGAGCATGAGCGGAACACCGACTCCGTAAAGGAACTCGCTTCCTACGGATGCACGACACGGATGCATGTCGTTCAGTTGCTCGCGCCGCGGCTCAACCATGACAACCACACCAAGGACATCGATTTTAGCCGGTCCGGCATAAGACATCGCTGGGAGGCTGGCTTCGAGCACACGAAGCATATGTTGGAAAAGAAGCCGTGGGAGGGAGAATTCGATCCTCTCGAAGGTGTCATTCTGCACCAGCGGACGATGGATTGAAGCTAGCCGCGCGTCCGAGATTTGACGGGGCGGCGAATGCCGGTACTGCGCTGTTCCCGCTTCCCGTCGAGGAGCGCGAATACCGGGCGTGTCATGCCCTCCAGTAGCTCGCGGTCGGGCCGTGCGCGTGCAAGAACGCGGATTCCGAGCAATAGACCAAGGAGAAGCCTGGCAAGATCCTCGGCGGACTGTGATTTCCCGATCGTCCCGTCGCGCTGACCGGCGACGGTGCAGCGCAGGAAGAAGGATTCCACGTCGTTCAGAAACATGGCGACGATCTGCTGGAAATCCCGATCTTCCGGAACGTTTTCGAGCGTCGAGTTGACGAGCATGCAGCCGCGGCGCCGCTTGTCGGTGAGTGATCGCTCGATGATTTCCCGAAGAAAGGCCGCGATCGCATCGTGGGGCGGAAGGGTCCGCTCCAGCCGACGGATTCTTTCGCGGAACGTCTGTTCGAGATAGCGATTGAGCGAGCTTCGATAAAGGGTACGCTTGTCGCCGAACGCGTTGTAGAGGCTGGCGCCCGCGATACCCATCTCTTCGGCCAGGTCGCGGACCGAGGTCGCCTCGTAGCCGCGAAGCCAGAACTGCTGGATCGCAGCGTCGAGCACGGCGGCTTCATCGAATTCACGCGGCCTCGCCATCGGTTCCGACGTCCTTGGTTTGCCTTCAACAGGGTGGCAGAAGTTTAGATAGGCAATATCAATCCAATATCACCCCGGACCACCTGTTTGGGAAGGCGTTATTCAAGTCGGCACCGCCAAGGCAGCGCGCGAACGATTGCAGCTTTCTGAAGTCGCAAGGCTTGAAAGACAGGCAATTCCTTGTCTATTGTAGAGCATACGATCTATAAGAATGCCAGGTTGTGCCATCAGGTGGCGCCGGTCGGGGCAGGGCGAACAAAACCAAAAAAGCGTTCCCGGAGGGAAAGTGGCCATCCAAACCGACAATTCGCTTCCAGCCTCCATTCGCGACAAATGGCCATACGCCCCACGGTTTGCAGACGTCAACGGCTGGCGCATGCATTACATCGACGAGGGAAAAGGCGACCCCGTGGTACTTCTGCACGGAAATCCCACCTGGGGCTTCCTCTACCGGGATGTTATCGGCCCGCTGGTTGCCTCGGGCCGGCGCGTCATCGTTCCCGACATGATCGGGTTTGGCCTTTCCGAAAAGCCGACGCGCGAGCAGGCCCATACCCTCGACGGCCACACGGCCAATCTCACCGCTCTCATGAGACAACTGGACCTGACCGGAATTGCGCTCATCTGCCACGATTGGGGTGGCCCCACCGGCTTGTCGTTCGCGGTGAGCAACCCAAAACGCATTCGCGCGCTCACGGTCATGAGCACATGGGCGTGGCCGTTGCCGCCGGCCGAATTTCACACACGTATCTTCCCTTGGCGCATGATGCACGCGCCGCTGGTCGGGCCCTATCTTTTGGGTCGCCACAAGGCGCTCGCGGGGCGCGGCGTCTACCTCTCCGTCGTTGACCGGGAGAAGTTCGCTGCGACGGCCCAGGCGGCCTATGAGGCGGTTTTGCCGGATCCAGCCACACGACTGCTCACCTGGGTCTGGCCGCGCTGGATCCCGCTTGATCGGGAAGCGCGTGCGTTCGAACGGTTCGAATGGCTGGAGCGGGAGCTATCTCGGTCAAAGTTTCCCACCATGATCATCTGGGGACGCGAGGATGAAGTATTCGACGCCGCGACCTTCTCCTGCCGGTTCAAGCAGATGATGCCGCATGCCGAAGGCCCGTACATGGTGACGGGTCGTCATTTCCTCCAGGAGGACTCTGGCGCCGAGATCGCTCGCCTGATTGCAGGTTTTCTGGATCGGCTCGATCGGACGGAGATCAGCCGATGAGCGACGTTGAGGTTATTGGCAAACCGGATCTCTCGGGTAAGCGATTTGCGTTCGCCCTCGCCGAGGATCGCGTCGGGCACTATCCGGAGTTTCGGGCATTCTTCGCGCGCACATTCGATCTGGACCGCAAGGGACTAAGTGAGCCGGGATTCGTTCGGGCGCCTTCCGGGCTTCCCTACGCGCTCGTCTTCATCGGTCGCAGCGGTGAGCCGTTTCCGTCGGGGGTGGAAATCAATGCCGTCGTCGACTCGCTCGAGCCGATCGAGGACGACGTGCTGGACCGCGATCTCTGGGCCATCCTGCGATGGATGATCGTGGGTGTCGGTGGTTCCTGGACCGCCGAGGATTTGGACCGGACCGGAAAACTGTATCGCGTGCCAGCCGCGGCCGGCTAGGTAATCATCGTCGTCCTGGCGTCGCCGACGACCGGCCAAAAAGGGAATTTCGCCTTCTTCGACGATACTGGCGCTGCAGCGCCCCACTGGACAATCGATCCCTCCCGGTACTGCAGACGTCGTATGTCAAGAAACATACTTGAGGAAATCTAGAACGAATGATCTAAAACACAGTGGTGGATCCGTGAAGCTGCTGGTGACCGATGATTTTGACCGCGATGGAAGTGGCAAGCGGGAGAACGCCCGCTCACAAACTGAGAAGGGTCATCTACAGCTTTGCGTGTGCCGGCTTGTCGGTCGCGATCTTTTCCGCATGGTTCGTAGTTACGCGCCTTGGCTTTCGAATCGCGCAGTTTCTTCCCTCGGTCCGAAGGCCGCGGCAGCGATTATCGCACTCGTTCCTGTGGGCGCCGCGGTGTTCGGGATCCCGGTCCTCGACGAATTGCCGTCTTCATTTTCGTCCGTCGCCATCGCGGTCATCGCGGCGGCCGTGATGCTTGCCGCGAGATCTGGCCAATCACTGAGCACAAAGGGAGAAAACGCATGATCCGTTTCTATTTCCACCCGACACCCAACCCGGCAAAGGTTGCCCTGATGCTGGAGGAGACCGGCTTGCCGTACGAATTGTTCCCTGTCGACACCAGCAAGGGCGAGCAGCATACGCAGGCGTTTCGGACCATCAACCCCAACGGCAAGGTACCCGCAATCGTCGACACCGAAGGTCCGGGCGGCAAGGACGCGAGGGTCTTCGATTCCAGTGCCATTCTGCTTTACCTCGGCGACAAGACGGGTCGGCTGATCGGCACAGCTGCCGATAGACCCGAACTCCTGTCGTGGTTGTTCTTCATCGCAAGCGGTCTCGGACCGTTTTCCGGTCAGGCCGTGCACTTTCAGCACGCGGCTCCCGAAAAGCTGCCCTATGCCGTCAATCGCTACCGCCGCGAGGTGGAGCGTCATTACGAAGTTCTCGACGCCGATCTGAAGGGACGCGAATTCATCGTCGGAAATGAATTCACCATAGCTGACATCTCGGCTTGGGGATGGCTCGACCGGGCGGGGCGCGTTCTTCCGGGCGAGACCAGCGCGCTGGCGGCGTTCCCGAATCTCGAACGTTGGTTTCGCGCTGTCGACTCGCGTCCGGCGGTCGCGAAGGCCCGCGCCGTTGGCAAGGGGCACGCCTTCAAGAAGGAAATGGACGAGGAAACGAAGCGTTCGCTGTTTCCCTCGAACTACCCGAGGACCGCAAGCTGACCGCCGATCCTGACCGCCCGCGATCGAACACCAGAGAAATGAGCGCACGATGAATCTGAACGGAAAACGAGTCCTCGTCACCGGCGGATCGAGCGGAATCGGTCTGGCGATCGCCGAGGCCATGTTGGCCAAGGGTGCCCGCGTCGTCGTTACGGGGCGCCGTCCCGATGCCTTGAAGGTTGCGATCGATGCCCTTCGCAAGGGTAGTCGTTTTGTCGAAGGGGTCGCGGCCGACGTCAGCACCGATAACGGTAGGGCGGTGACCCTCGCTTTTGCACTCCGGAAACTCGGGGGCCTTGATGTGCTGGTCAACAACGCCGGTGGCGTCAGGGCAGGAAGGTTGGAGGATACGACCGAAGACGAAATCCGCACCATGATCGAGGTCGATCTGGTGGCACCGATCATGCTGACGCGTGCCGCGCTGCCGGCGCTACGCGAGAGCACGAACGGTCTCGTAGTCAACATCACCTCGGGCATCGCGCTCGTCGCGGCGCCATTCTACGCCACCTACGCCGGCGTCAAAGGGGGGCTGGCCAAATTCGGCGAGTCGCTGCGCCGCGAGCTGAAGGGCGAGGGCGTGCATGTGATGACGGTCTACCCCGGCGCCACCGATACGCCCATGATGCAGACGTCGAAAGCCGGCCCCGAACTGGGCTTTACCCGCGAGCCCGCCGCGGCGGTGGCCGACGCCGTCATCGTGGGGATCGGTGAAGACGCTTTCGAGGTTATCCGTGGCGGCGAGGCTCGTGCCAAGATGATCGCCTTGAACCGTGATGATCCGGCGGCGCTCGACAATCGCTTCTCTGACCTCAAGCCGGCTCTCGCGGAAGCGGTGAGAAACCACTCGGCACTCTGATGCTCCGCATCTGGGGAAGAACGAATTCGATCAACGTCCAGAAAGTGCTGTGGTGCTGCCACGAGCTCGGTCTCGACTACGATCGGATCGACGCCGGTTTGCACTTCGGGGTGACTGACACGCCGGACTATTTGGCGATCAACCCGAACCGGCTCGTTCCGACCATCGAGGACGGCGAGATCAGGCTGTGGGAATCAAACGTTATCGTCCGGTATTTGGCACACCAGTACGGTGCCGGCGGCCGTTGCCCCGCCAACATTGCGACGCGGTTTGACGCGGAGCGATGGATGGATTGGCAAGCGACCGCGTTCTGGCCGGCATTGCGGCCGTTGTTCATCGCCATGATCCGGACCGCAGCCAACGAGCGCGACGCCTCCGTGGTTTCTAGATCCGAGGCGCTGTCGCTTTCTGCGGTGCGGATACTGGATCATCGGCTGGAAGATCGCGCTTTTCTCGCCGGCGATGCCTTCACAATGGGCGATATACCTGTGGCGACGACGCTTCACCGGTGGTATTCGCTCGACATCGACCATCCGCAATTGCCGAATGTGCGGCGCTGGTACGACCTGATGCGTGCGCGCACGGCTTTCCAACAGATTGTCATGACCCCTCTCAGCTAGGCATGCCGAACGTCCGAAGAGGCGGCCGCGAGCGTATCCATTCGACGTCGCGGCGTAGACGTCGTTCAGTTCGGCTTCCAAAAGTCCCTCGGCGACGATTAGTGCGCGGACAACTGTATCCTCCCACGTCAGGACGCTGCGACGTGTGCGTCGCTACTCTCCGGTTCAGGCTGATGTGGACCTGGCGCCGCACAATTTACGACCGGCGCAAGTTCGCCGATTGCCATAGGCTTATCGAGGGTTCGCCAATCGAATCTGTCTGCTGCCTCCAAATAGGCTGCAAGAAGGCCGTGGCGCTTGCGCAGCGTCTCGATCACAGCTTTCAAATCGTCCCGTGTCCTCATGGCAAGATAATCCAACAACATAGTTAAGGACTTGTTGCGCATGGGCCAGGCACCGCATGGGCCACAAGAAATCAATCTGATGCTCCGTGCTGGTGGCATGGGTACGGCAGGTCTTCTGACCTATGCTTTTACTGAGGATTTCGGGACGCGATGAACCCTCGCGAGACATCCTCAGCATAGAGCGTCCCGTTCACAAGAAGCCACTGGCGCGTCTTTTCCTTAGTGCCACCAACGAGCCGACGGCCACGTCCGACCAAGCCGCCTGGTGCTGTTCTCGAACATGCGATCTGCGCTGCTGCCGGCCCCGCCGTCCCCCGTCGCAGCTGACTCTTAATCAGC
>NZ_JBAURI010000031.1:0-1900 GCF_049581145.1 Bradyrhizobium sp. | reverse complement strand
GCGTATGCTCGCGCACGCCGGCTCGGCGGCACTCTGATCCTTGGCTTCAGATGAGCAGCGGACACGACGATACAATGCCGTTGAGCGAACCCTTAAACGCGCTGCTCTGCGCGTGAAACCCGAGCGCCGATAGGGCCGCCGTGAACCAGCCTTCTGCCGATTGCGGCGCGGCTGGCGGCGCTTCGAGCTCACGGACCCGCCCGCGCCCCGGATGGAACTGGCGCTCGCCTTTGCGCCTCCGATGTCGCTCGCTTCAAACGGTGACAAAAAGGCGGACGGGCCTACTCCACCGAAGCAAATCAGTTTTTCGGCTGGTCTTTCTCGTTCTCCCCGGCCGGTTTCTCGGTCTCTTGCGAAGCGCCGGATGGCGCCTCGCCGCCCGGCGCGGCCGCCCCAGTGCCGCCAGGGGCAGGGGTCGGCGTCGCCATGACGCGGCCGTAGTCGCCTTCGTATTTGGCGGTCGCCAGCGCGGCCTGGGAAATCTCTTCCGCGCTCTTGCGCGCGATCTCCGCCCGCACCTCGCGTTTTGCGAACTCGTTGGCCTCGTCGCCTGTCAACGGTTTCGGATCCACTGAGGTCACCTTGAAAAAGCTCCCGCTCCCCCTCGCGCGGATGAAAAAGACGTCGTCAGGTTTCCTGGCGTCCAGCGCCTTCAGCATCTCCGGGGGAAGGGTCGCGCTATCCAGAGTTGCGTTGCCGCGGCTGAATTTTATGTTCAATTGGTTGAGCTGCGCTTCAACCTGATCTAGCGACTTGGCGTCTTTGGTTGCCGCGGTCAGGGCCGTGATGTCTTTCGGTGGCGCAAAAGAGATCTGCTCGATCTGGAACAGTTCCCGCTGGTCGAACTGCTTTGGATGGCTTTGGATGTAGCTGTCGATCTCGTTTTTGGAGATCGTGCTCATCTTGGACGACAGGTCCCGCTGCACGAAAGCGCCGGCGAGTATCTGCTCGCGCGAGCGCAATATATCAAGATGGACGGTTGGTTCGCGGTCGAGTTTCCCGGCGAGCGCCTGCTGGACGAGATATTTGCGTTCGATCACCCGCGACAGCGCCGCCTTGATGATCGCGTCCGTGCGCTTGTCGGCGGAGACGCCAGCAAGGCGAAGCTCGTTTTCCAGTTCCTGCTGGGTGACGTCGTCCGGTCCGACATGAGCAATGACTTGCCCGACCACGGCCTGCGCCTCCTGCTTTTTGCCGCATCCGGCAACAAGCGCCGCCGCTGCGAGCGCGCACCCGATCGCGACGATGCGCCAGCGGCGGTGAGAAATTGGCGTGTCTTGCAGCAAAACTGTTCTCCTGAATTTACAACGGGCGCGCGGTCTTGATACCCGCTATCGCGGAATAGTGACAATTGATCTCGACGGCAGGGGACGAGAAGCCGCGCTCGGCGCCGCCAAGCCTCGTTCCCTGCGCCGGTAAGGCGCACTTGCATCTGCTAGCACATCTTTCATGGGCTTAGCATCCGATGAAAGTGTTGAGCATGTCGAACACTATTTTACATATGTAGTACGAATTATGGAAGGGCTGATTGAACGATGCGATCCGTTCGCCTTGGCTGCCGCGCAGCCCGACGTGGCAAGCTCACGGCCGCGCCTAAGCCGCGCGCGAGCCGATGAAGGAGATCCGTGGAATTCGCTTCCTTTATGAGATCCTTATTCCGCGCCCCTCTATTCGGGATCGAAAGCTTACGCGGCGCGGCAGTAAGGAGCGCCTCGACAGGAGTCGATCATGCTCGACATTGCGTTCGTGGCGCTCGGTATTGTGGTTCTGGCGTTGATGGGGGGCTATGCGCTCGCCCTCCGGCAGCTTTAGGAGCGTCGCGCCATGACTGAGCCGATTGTCGGACTGGTCGTCGCCATCGGGCTCGGCCTCTATCTCCTCTACACGTTGATCCACCCTG
>NZ_JBAURI010000030.1:0-5712 GCF_049581145.1 Bradyrhizobium sp. | reverse complement strand
GCCACGAGGTCGGCCACCGGGCGAAAGAAGAAACGGCCGAGGATCCAGATCAGAACGAGGACATTGACCGTCTGGAGCGTCAACGTCCACCAGTCGATATGCATCGGCTCAGTGGATGAACGGGTTGGCAAACAGCACGAGAAGCGCAATGACGAGGCAATAGATCGCCATGGTCTCGATCATGGCAAGTCCCACGAACAGCGTACGCGAGATCGTGCCGGCGGCTTCGGGCTGGCGGGCGATCGCGTCCATCGCAGCCGCGACCGCGCGGCCCTCGCCGAGCGCCGGCCCGATCGCACCAAACGATACCGCCATCGCGGCGGCCAGGATGCTGACGATCTCAATCCAATTCATGTGATCTTCCCTTCGCTCTCGTGTCGTCCTTCGCCGAGCGCGCTGCCGATGAACACCATGGCGAGAACCGTGAAGATGTAGGCCTGCACCGTGCCGGTCAAAAGATCGAGCGCCATCAGCGGGATCGGGACCAGCAGGCCTGCCAGTGACAGCACGATCCCGACGACGAATACGCCGCTCATCACGTTGCCAAACAGCCGCACGATCAGAGAGAAGGTACGGGTGAAGGTTTCCACGATGTTCAAGGGAATCATGATGAAGCTGGGCTCGGCGAAGGTCTTCAGGTAGCCGCCCAGTCCACGCCCGCGGATGCCGAAATAGAGGATTGAAACGAAGACGATCAGGCCGAGTGCCGCGTCGGTTTCGATGTGGGCGGTCGGCGGCTCGACACCCGGCACCAGCGACGACCAGTTCGCTGCCAGGATGAACAGGAACAGCGTGCCGATCATCGGCACATAGGGCGCGGGCGCGGCGCGCATCGTTGCCTCGATCTGATCCTCGATGGCGCCGACGATGAGCTCGACCACCGCCTGCCGGGTCGACGGCCTGAACGACAAAGCGCGCGTGGCGAGCCATCCGCCCACTCCAAGCACGAGCATCAGCCCCCAGGTCACCACGACGGGTTCGGTGATCGGCACCGGGCCGATGTGGAAGACGATTTGAGCGGTCAGCGGCGATGCCATCATGGTTGTCGCAGCTCCCGGCGCAGTACGGCGGAGCGGGCGATCAGCAACCCGATCGCTGCCTCGATCAGGGGAAGCGCGCCAAGCTCACGCGCGATCAGCGTGAGGCCGGCAGCGGTGACGGCAAAGCGAAGCAGCTGAAGCGAGAGCGATGCGAGCATTTCGCCAGCGATCAGACAACGCACATTCATCCGCAAGGAATGAAAGTGCAACAGGCCGAGCAACACCCCGGTCGCAAGCCAAGCGGCGGCCTGGACCATCATGCCGCCGATCGCTGCGAAGGAAATTGTCATTGCTGATGCATCCATCGCCATGCCGACCAGCAGCCGACGCCGACACCGAGCATCAGGAGCGGGGCGCTCCAGAAGATGCTCGTTCCCAAATACTGGTCGAGCCTGCGGCCGATGAACAGGCCGAGCAGAATCGGCGCAACGATGATCCAGCCGAGCACGCCGATCTGCCCGGCAAACCTGATCATCGAAGGCTCGCCCTCCTTGCGCCAGCGTTCGCGGCGCTCGCGGTGCGTGCGGACGGCCCCCGCCAGGCCGTCAGGCGACGGATCGCTGCGTTGCTTGCCGTCCGTGGTCATAGGTCGACATTCCTCGGGTCGGCATCCCTCGCGCCGGGCTTGTCGGGCCGCAGATAGCGTACGATCTGCCGGATCGCCTTCATCTGCAGTTCCAGGCTTTCCGTTCGCGCGGTGCGCTCCGCTTCGAGGCGTTGATGAAATTCATCGAGGACGATCCCCTCGAGACGATCGAGATCATCGCCCACGATGGCTTCGCGGGTCGCGATGGCAATCTCGTCGCCTCCGGTGACCGAGAGAACGCCGCGGCGGACCGCGCAGTAGTGCATCCGATCATCCGCGCCACGCCAGCTGACGATCGATATCTTCAGGGCGGTCAGAAGATCGGCATGGCCCTGCAGAAGGCCAAAGCTGCCGCTGTCGTCTTCGGCGCGAAGGGCGGATACGTTCGCCTCGTCGACGATGATCGCCGTCGGCGTCGTGATCATGAGCCTCATTGCGCGGCCTCCGCGCTGTTCGATGGCGTCTGCTTGGCTTCTGCTTCGGCGAGGCTGCCGATCATATAGAGCGAGGCTTCGGTCCATTCGTCGCATTCGCCGTTCAGGATGGCCTGGCAGCCCTGCAGCGTGTCTTTCAGCGCAACCGAGCGGCCCGGGATGCCGGTGAAGGCTTCGGTTACCGCGAAGGGCTGGGTGAGGAAGCGTTGCAGGCGGCGGGCGCGTTTCACTGCGGTCCGGTCGGGCGCGCTCAATTCCTCGATGCCGAGCAGCGAGATGATATCCTGCAGCTCGCGGTACCGCGCGATGGTTTCCCGTACCTGGTCGGCAATTCGATAATGCGCCTCGCCCACCACGGACGGATCGAGCAGGATCGAGGAGGAAGTCAGCGGATCGACCGCGGGGTACATGCCCTCGGCGGCCATCGATCGCGACAGCACCATCATGCTGTCGAGATGGCTCGAAATCGCCGTCACGGCCGGATCGGTGAAGTCGTCGGCCGGCACATACACCGCCTCGATCGCGGTGACCGCGACGCCCGAGACCGAGGCGATGCGCTCATGCAGCGCGGCGACCTCGGTGGCAAGCGTCGGCTGGTATCCGACCCGGGAGGGAAGCCGCCCGAGCAACCCCGAAACCTCGCTGCCGGCCTGCACGAAGCGGAAAACATTGTCCATCAGCAGCAGCACGTTCTGGTGCTTCTGGTCACGGAAATATTCGGCAATCGTCAGCGCCGTCAGCCCGACGCGCCAGCGCGCGCCCGGCGGTTCGTTCATCTGACCGTAAACCAGGACGCAGCGATCGAGCACGCCCGATTGCCGCATTTCAGTCAACAGCTCGTGGCCCTCGCGCGAGCGCTCGCCGATGCCGGCGAACACCGAGACGCCCTGGTAGCTCTGAACCATGGCGTGGATCAGCTCCATCACCACCACCGTCTTGCCGACGCCGGCGCCCCCGAACATCGCGGCCTTGCCGCCCTGGGGCAGCGGCGTCAGCAGGTCGATGACCTTGATTCCCGTCTCGAAAATGGCGGTCGCGGAACTGCGCTCGCCTAGCGGAGGCGCACTCCTGTGGATCGGCGCGCGCGCCAGGTTCTCCGGCAGCGGCGGGCCGTTGTCGCGCGGCCGCCCCGTCACGTCGAGCAGCCGGCCGAGAATGGCGTCTCCCACCGGCACCTCGATCGGCCCGCCCGTCGGTTGCACCGGCACGCCCCGTTTCAATCCCGCGGTGGCCTGCAGCGCGACACCGCGCACGGTATGTTCATCGAGATGAGCCTGCACCTCGACAATCAGCACATCCGGCTGGTCCCAGGCGACAATCAGCGCATCGCCCAGTCGCGGCAGCGCCGAGCCTTCGAATGCCACGTCGATCACGGCGCCGCGAACCGCGATCACCCGGCCGTCGGATGGTGATTGTGGAATCACGGATGCAGCGCGGGCTACGACATCACGGCGGCGCTGGTCGTGCTGTCCGTAACGATCATGACGAGGACTCCTCTGCTGCTGACTCAGCTGCAATCCTGCAGTAACTTGAGATCAGGAAGCGAAAGAGCCGTTGATCGAGATCAAGGGATCTGGTCAGGTTCGACCGGAAGGGCGATTTCGTCATCATCACGTTCGCGTTTCTCGGCTCATGTTTCTTGATCGGCTTGACCTGCCGCAAAGCGTCGATCGGGACCGCAGGCAAATCAAATCGAACCAGCGTCATGCACAAGGGATCGTGAATGTCGAACACCGCCGTCCAGCCCGCCGAATTGTCGATTACCAGCATCCCGGCATTCTGGCCGATCGCGATGGCCTCGGCGCTGGCGGCGAAAGGCACCGAGCTCTATGCCAGGAACCTGAAATTCGTCGAGGAGGAGATCAAGATCCATGAGCATCTTCGTCCCCAACTCGCGACCCCGAACGAAATGCGGCTCGATCTTCGCACCATGCGGCTGCGCGACTATGGCCGGCCGCGGGGAATCCCGACGCTGGTCGATGCGCCTTACGCCGGACACACCGCTGTCATCGCCGACTATCACAGGGGACAGAGCCTGATCGAGACGCTGCTTGCGGGCGGCATCGATCACGTCGCGTTGACCGACTGGAAATCGGCGACCGATGACATGAAGGATCTCGAGATCGACAACTATCTCGCCGAGCTCGTGGTCGCGATCGACGATCTCGGCGGCCGGGTCAATCTGGTCGGACTTTGCCAGGGCGGCTGGCTTGCAGCGATGGCAGCGGCGCGATTTCCGGACAAGGTCAATTCGCTGGTGCTGGCGGGATCTCCGATCGACACCGATGCCGGCGACGGCCCGATCAAGCGGATGGTGCAGGCGTCACCGCTGTCGTTCTACGATGAGCTGGTGGCGCTCGGCGGCGGCCTGATGCGGGGCCGCTTCATGCTGCAGGGCTGGAAGAACATGCATCCGGAGCAGCACTACATGCAGGATCATGTCGATCTCTACGAGCATATCGACGACCCCGCCTATATCGCCAAGGAAGAGACGTTCAACAGCTGGTACGAAAATCCGATCGATCTGCCGGGCCGCTGGTATCTTCAGGTCATCAAGCAGCTGTTCAAGGAGAACCGTCTCGCCAAGGGGAGTTTCGCAGGTCTCGGCCGCACGCTGAATCTGCGCAGCATCAGATGCCCGGCCTATCTGCTGGCAGGCGCCGCCGACGACATCACCACGCCCGAGCAGGTGCTGGACGCCGCGAATTATCTCGGCACGCCGAAGAACAGCATCGTGCAGAAGACCGTGCCCGGTGGCCATATCGGATTGTTCATGGGCGCGCGCACGCTGCGCGACCACTGGCCCGAGATCGCCCGGTGGATCGCGTCGCAATAGCGGCTTCGGCGGCGGCTATTTCACTCCGCAGCCAGCGCGTGGACGGAGAACATGCCGTTGGCGTCGGTCCAGGATTCCCGCACTCTCCAGCCGGAGCCGCGCGCCAGCGCGCCGAAGCGCTCGATGCTGTATTTGTAGCTGTTCTCGGTATGGATGCTTTCGCCCGGGCGAAATGAGAAGCTGGTGCCGAGCATGCGCACCGCTTGCGTCTTCTTGCTGATCAGGTGCATCTCGATGCGATGGCGCTCGCGGTTGTAGATCGCACGATGGGTGAAGCTGGAAAGATCGAAATTGCCGCCGAGTTCGCGATTGATGCGCACCAGCACATTGAGGTTGAAGCGCGCGGTCACGCCGTCGGCATCATTGTAGGCGTCGCGGAGCACGCGTTCGTCCTTTTCCAGATCGGCGCCGATGATCATTTGGGCGCCTTGTCCGAGAATGTCGCGGGCGCTGCGCAGGAAGCGGCAGGCTTCATGCGGTTCGAAATTCCCGATCGTCGACCCCGGAAAGAAGCCGACCTTGGGCATGTCGGTGATCTCGCGCGGCAGCGTGAACGGCGCGGTGAAATCTGCGGCGACCGGATAGACCGCGAGCGCGGGAAAATCCTTGCTCAGCGCGTCCGCCTGCGCGTTCAGGAAATCACCGGATATATCGACGGGGACATAGGCGCCGAACGCGCAATTTTCGAGCAGGAGGCGGACCTTGGTGGTGGCGCCCGCGCCGAACTCGACGAGCGCCGCATCTTGCGGGATGATTTTGGCGAT
This sequence comes from Bradyrhizobium sp., assembly GCF_049581145.1. Taxonomy (GTDB): domain Bacteria; phylum Pseudomonadota; class Alphaproteobacteria; order Rhizobiales; family Xanthobacteraceae; genus Bradyrhizobium. The sequence continues at coordinate 52 of NZ_JBAURI010000030.1, read as the reverse complement.
CTCGCCGCCGCGGTCGTGCAAAATGCCGAGCTCGGTGCGGGTCGGATAATAT
>NZ_JBAURI010000029.1:0-6160 GCF_049581145.1 Bradyrhizobium sp. | reverse complement strand
GCCTGCACCAAGGCGCGCAGCCTGTCGGCAACCTCCTGCTCGGCGCGCGCCGCGCGAAGGTCGGCCAGGATGCCGGCGCAGCCCGACATGGCTAGGCAGCCCAGCGCGGCCGCCAAGGCCGTCACGTCGAAAGCCGAATCCTCGATCAGATGCCCCGCAAACAGCGCGAGCGAGGCCGCGAAGCCGATCCGGAACAAAGTGCGCCCGATCAGCCGGCAGAGCGTGCTACGCAACGACGGCGCGGCCGCCTCGCAGGCAAGACCGAAGGCGCTGGCGCGGTCGGTTGAACTCCGGAGGTGGGGTGCGGTGGCCTGGTTCCGCCGATTCGGCGCTGGTTCGTTTGATCCTTGCATTATGATTGCTTGCATCGATCTTCGCGGGCGGCCTTTGATCCACGTCAACGAGTCCCGGTTTCACGAGAGTAGGTAGGTCGCGGAAAACCTTTCAAGGGTACGTTCTTATGACCAATCCTCTGCTTGTCGAGCTTTCGCGCCTGCAGTTCGCGCTGACGGCGATGTACCATTTTCTGTTCGTGCCGCTGACGCTTGGGCTGTCGGTGCTGGTGGCGATGATGGAGACAGTCTACGTGATGACGGGCCGAACCATCTGGCGCGACATGACCAAGTTCTGGGGCCTTTTGTTCGGCATCAACTTCGTCCTCGGCGTTGCCACCGGCATCACCATGGAATTCGAATTCGGGATGAATTGGGCCTTCTATTCGCATTACGTCGGCGACATATTCGGTGCGCCGCTCGCGATCGAAGGGCTGATGGCCTTCTTCCTGGAGGCCACGTTCGTCGGCCTGTTCTTCTTCGGCTGGGACAGAATGTCCTCGCGCGCCCATCTGGTCGTCACATGGATGGTGGCGCTGGGCAGCAACCTGTCGGCTTTATGGATTCTGATTGCCAACGGCTGGATGCAGAATCCGGTCGGCGCCGCTTTCAATCCCGATACGATGCGTATGGAAGTGATGGATTTTGCAGCGGTCCTGCTCAATCCGACCGCGCAGGCGAAGTTCGTGCATACGGTATCCGCAGGCTATGTCTGCGGCGCCGCTTTCGTGCTGGGTATCTCGGCCTTCTATCTTCTCCGCGGCCGTCACATCGAACTCGCAAAGCGGTCGTTCGTGATCGCGGCCGCCTTCGGGGTCGCGGCCGCTTCCTCCGTCATCGTGCTCGGCGATCAGAGCGGATACACCATCACCGACAACCAGAAGATGAAGCTCGCCGCCATGGAGGCGATGTGGCAGACCGAGCCGGCTCCGGCGTCGTTCACCGCGTTCGGCATTCCCGACATGCAGGCGCACTCGACGCATTATGCCATCGAGATCCCCTGGGTGATGGGGCTGATCGGCACTCGCTCGATCGACGAGCAGGTCCCCGGCATTTTCGATCTCGTGAAGAAGGCCGAAGACAGGATCCGCGGCGGGCTGGTTGCCTATGACGCGCTGGAGAAGCTCAAGAAAAATCACGCCGACGCAGACGCCCGCGCTGTCTTCGAAAAGACCCGCGGCGATCTCGGCTTTGCCCTGCTGCTGAAGCGCTATGTCGAAAATCCGTCGCTGGCGACGGCCGAGCAGATTCATGACGCAGCCTGGTCGACGGTTCCAAGCGTGCCCTCGATTTTCTTCGCTTTCCGCTTCATGGTGGTGTTCGGCTTTGCACTGCTCGCGGTGTTCGTGATCGCGCTCTGGTATACGATGCGGGAAGCGGAAGCGCCGCGCTGGCTGTTCCGGCTCGCGCTTGTTGCCTTTCCGCTGCCCTGGCTTGCCGTCGAACTCGGCTGGTTCGTCGCCGAGTTCGGACGGCAGCCCTGGATCATCGACGGCGTGCTGCCGACCTTCCTCGCGACATCTGAGCTTGGCGTCGCCGATCTGATCCTGACGATCATCGGGTTCACGGCAGTCTATGGCGTGCTCGCGGTCATCGAATGCCGGCTCATGCTGCATGCGATCGGCAACGGTCCGGACGCGGTGGGCGACATGGGATCCTTTGGTCAAGCCACAACCGCCCTCGGCGCCGTCGCGCCGGCCGAGTGACCATCATATCAGGTCAAGGAAAAACATCATGATACAATATCTGTTCGACTACACCACGCTCCGCCTGATCTGGTGGGTGCTGCTCGGCGTCCTCCTGATCGGCTTCGCCGTCACCGACGGCTTCGACATGGGCGTCGGCGCGCTGCTGCCGTTCGTGGCGAGGAACGACGTCGAGCGCCGCGTAGCCATCAACACCATCGGCCCGGTGTGGGAAGGCAACCAGGTCTGGTTCATTCTCGGTGGCGGGGCGATCTTCGCGGCCTGGCCCGCGCTCTATGCGTTGAGCTTTTCCGGCTTCTACCTCGCGATGTTCCTGGTTCTGTTCGCGCTGATCCTGCGGCCGGTCGGCTTCAAATACCGTTCCAAGCGTGAAAGCCCGGTCTGGCGCAGCAACTGGGACTGGGCGCTGTTTGTCGGGGGCGCGGTTCCGGCGCTGATTTTCGGGGTCGCGGTCGGCAATGCGCTGCAAGGCGTGCCGTTCCACTTCACCGACGATCTGCGGCCAATCTACGAGGGCACGCTGTTCGGCCTGCTCAATCCGCTGGCGCTGTATTGCGGGCTGGTGTCGCTTGCGATGCTGGTGACGCATGGCGCGGCATGGCTCAGCTTCAAGGCCGAGGGCCCGGTGGCGGATCGCGCGGCGGCATTCGGCGAGAGAACGGCGCTGATCACCGCGGCGCTGTTTGCGGGGGGTGGCGTTCTGGTCTGGCTCGGGGCGTATGGCGGCTATCAGGTGACGAGCCCGATCGTCTGGGATGGCCCATCCAATCCGCTCGGCAAGACCGTCGTGCTCAATTCCGCCGCCTGGCTGCAGAATTTCCGCGGCACGCCGTGGCTCGCGATCGTACCCTTGCTTGGCATCGTCGCGCCGCTCGTGGCAGCGGCAGGTTTTGGCGCGCGTCGCGCCGGCCTGACTTTGCTCGCGTCCAAATTGGGGATCGCCTGCATCATTGCGACCGCCGGGCTGTCGATGTTTCCGATCATCCTGCCGTCGAGCAGCAACCCGAACGATTCGCTTGCCGTGTTCGATGCCTCGTCGAGCCACGCGACATTGCGGAACATGCTGATCGCGACGGTGGTGTTCCTTCCGATCGTGCTTGCCTACACTGCCTGGGTCTACAAGGTGTTGTGGGGCAAAGTGAGTTCCAGCACCATCGTGAAAGCCGGCTCGTCGGCCTATTAGAGCGCGATGCGTGCTCTAGGTTCTTGATTAAGCATGATCTCCGCGCAAACGCGTTCCGCGTTTGTCGCGACGGAAAAGCGCCACGCACTTTTCCGGACCATGCTCCGGCGCAAGCGACAGTGGAGACTAGTCATGTGGTATTTTTCCTGGATCCTCGGCCTCGGACTGGCGGCCGCCCTCGGCATCCTCAACGCGCTCTGGTACGAGCTGCGCACGGTCCGCGAAAAGGATACGGCCAGTGCGCCGCCGCTGCCGACTCCCTGATCCTGACGACCGATCGCTGGCATGCGCTGGCATCGTGCGGTCCGACCGCGTCATTCGCCTTTCAGGCGCTGGCCTTCGTGGATCCGCACGTGTTCGGCGCCGCGCGAGCCCGCTTCCGACAGTCGGAGCATGCTGAGCCCTGCCCCGAGCAAGGCAAAGCCCGTGCCGGCGAGCAACGAAATCTGGGTGCCGTCGGCCAGATAACGCGCCAGAAACAGCGCGACGAGGGCTGCGCCTGTCGTTTGTCCCAATAGCCGCGCGGTGCCCAGCATGCCGCTGGCGCCGCCCGAGCGCTCACGCGGGGCGGCGGCGATCATGGTGCGGTTGTTCGGCGTCTGGAACAGACCGAAGCCCGCGCCGGCAAGCGCCATGCGCCAGACGATATCGAAAGTCGAGGGGTTGGCGGGCAACATTGCCAGCGTGCCGAGGCCGGCCGCGAACAACAGGAGCCCGATGCCGCCGAGCAGGCCCGCCGGGTAGCGCTCCAGCAGCCTTCCTGCGATCGGTGCGGCGATGGCGACCGTGATCGGCCAGGGCGTGATCAGAAGCCCCATCTCGACCGCCGAATAGCCGAAGCGGCTTTCGAGATAGAAGGGGATCGCAGTGAAGGCCAGCATCTGGCCGCAGAACGAGGCGATCGAGGTCGCAATCGACAGCGCGAAGATCGGGATACGCAACAGGTCGACCGGCAACAGCGGCGAAGCCATATGGGTTTGGCGGTACATCAGCAGGCCGCAGGCGATCGCGGCGATCGCAAACTCGGCGAGGCAGATCGAAAGCGGCTCGCCATGGCCGATGCTGTCGATCGCGGCGATGAGGAAGCCGAAGGTGACGGCGCTGAGCCCCGCGCTCTGCCAGTCGAAGGTGTGCGGGGCACGAGGTGTGTGCGGCAGACAGCGCCAGCCCAATGACAGCGCGGCCAGTCCGACCGGGACGTTGACCGCGAACAGATACGGCCAGGTGCCAACCGCCAGAATCCCGGCGGCAATCGTCGGCCCGACCGCAGCGGACACCGCAACCACCATGGCATTGATGCCGATGCCGCGGCCCAGCTGGTCGTGCGGGTAGGTGAAGCGCACCAGCGCCGCATTGACGCTCATGATCCCGGCAGCGCCAAAACCCTGGACGATGCGCGCGACCGTCAGCAGCAGCAGCGTGTGCGACAGCGCGCAAAACAGCGACGCCAGCGTAAAAAGCGCGAGCCCAGCCAGATAGACCCGCCGATACCCGATGATTTCGCCAAGCGAGGCCAGCGGCAACAACGAGATCGTGATCGCCAGTTGATAGCCGTTGACGATCCAGATCGAGAACGCGGGACTGGCATCGAGGTCTCTGGCGATCGTGGGCAGCGCGACATTGGCGATGGCGCCGTCCACCACGGCCATGACCAGCCCGAGCGCAATGGTCAGGATGGCCCAGCGTCGCTGCGGCAGCGGCAGGCCGTCGGGATGCAGGATAACGGAAGAGGGCATATTGAGAATTTGAAGGGTCCCCCGCGGCCACGACGGGATCGCAGATTTGCTGCAACTTTGCAAACCGCGCCAGGCCGCGGGAGTTCCGTTAGACCCTCCGCGGCACCCGTTCGAAGCCCCGCGCCAGAACAGCCCCGGTCTCCGGATCCATCGGATAGGACAACTCGATTCTCAGCTCCTGCAGGCCGACGTCCTGGGGCGTGCCGAACGTCGTAATGGTGTTGAACAATCGCAAGGTCGCGCCGTTGACGCGGAGTTCGAGCGGTATGATCGGAAGCTCCGCCTGCTTGAGATCGTCGCACGTTGCCCTGCGGTCGGGCGGCGGACCGAGCTCCTTCAAGATTGCCGCCGACGGCGATTGCGGGTCGCCTCGCGCTTCATTGCGAAGCCGGGCGACCAGCCGTGGTTCGAGCGATGGCCAGTTCAGGATTCTTGGGCGCATCTCGGCCGGCTCGAACATCATGCGCATGAAGTTGAGCGTGCCATCCGGCGACAATGCGTCAATTGTTGCCGCGCCGAGACATGCCGAGACCAGCCGTGCCGCGCTCTCGTTGCGCATGACGACCCGCCAGCCGCGATCGACCACGAAGGCCGGATAGGGCTCGTAATGTCCGATGATCCGGTTCAATGCCTCGCGAACGCTCCCCATCGCCAGCATGTCCAGCGACCGTTCCGGGTAAAGCGCGGCATAGCCCGCTGACACCAGCAATTCGTTGCGTGCACGCAAGGGGATATCGAGCGCCTGGCAGAGGCGGATCACCATGTCCCGGCTCGGCAGTGTCCGCCCCGATTCGACAAAACTGAGATGGCGCTGCGAGATGTTCGCGCTGATCGCCAGACCAAGCTGGCTTTCGCGCCGCCGCGCGCGCCATTCGCTGAGACGGACGCCAAAGTGATCGGCGGGCAGCGGTCGTTTTCGGCGGCGCTCGGTCATCCTGTGCGATTCCGTAGCCCGGCCCGTGCGTGGCGCCAATTACCCGCCGGATAATTGCTGACATTTCGCCGGAGCGCTAGGGAAGCGCGCGAGTGACCCGATGGAGCGCTGGAGGTGATCGATGTCGAAGCCGAAAATTCTGGTGACGGGAGCGACCGGCAAGACCGGCGTGCCGACCGTGCTTGGGCTGTTGGAGAAAGGCTACCCGGTGCGGGCATTGGTCCGCAGGCTGGACGCACGCGCGCAGCGGCTGCGTGACGCCGGTGCTG
>NZ_JBAURI010000028.1:0-9186 GCF_049581145.1 Bradyrhizobium sp. | reverse complement strand
AGCGGGCGCCACGGCGCATCGGCTGGCGCCTTTGCCAGCATGCCGCGCCAGATTGCGGCAGCATCGGCATTGCGGCCGTCCTGCTCCGCCGACAACCCGACGAAATAATTCGCTTTTGCCGCGTCGGCATCGAGCGCAAGTGCCCGCTCAAACTCTGCCTTGGCCTCGGCGGTGACGACACCACCGGCGGCAGCAACCATGACCTCGCCGAGATCGGCGCGGCGATCGGCGTTCTCGCCGGCGTAAGTGATGGCGTTGCGATAGGCGCGAATCGCGTCATCGTAACGACCGAGCCGCGCCAACACCGGCGCCAGCACGCTCCAGCCCCGGCCATCGGTCGGGCTCTTTTCCAGATGCTGCTCGACCTGGGCCACCAGCGCGTCGACCGGTTGCGAGCTGTCCGGCCGAGCCAGCCGCGCGGCAAGCGGAAAATCGCCCAGCCGCGGCGACCCGAGCGGCAAGTAGATCGCAAGCGCCACGACCGGCAGCCCGATCATCGACACCAGCGCGGCCGAACGACGCAGCCTGACGTTCGATGGCATGGAAGGCTTGCGCTCCTGCTCGGCGGCGGCGAGCAGCCGGCGGCTGATCTCGACGCGCGCGGCGTCCGCCTCGGCAGGTCCAATCAGGCCCACGGCGGCATCGCGATCGATCTCGGCGAGCTGGTCCTTGTAGACCGACGTCTCGCTGCCATCGCGCGGCTGGCGGCCGGAGAGCCCCAGCGGCAGCAGCACGGCGAAGATCGCCGCGGCCGTCATCAGCGCGAACACAAACCACAATGTCATCAGGCGAGTTCCGGCAGCGCGCACAAGGGCTTCAAGATGCCGCTTTACACCACGGCGGCGGAGCCCGGCAATTGCCAAATCGTCGGCCGGCCCCGGCCTGCGCGAGCCTGGAAAGTCTCAGGATAACAAATCGTTAGTCTGGCTTGTTCAGTTGATCTGAAACTCCGCGCTGTGCGCCACGTCGTCGCCATGCACGTTCAGGGCCTTGAGGAAATAGGTTCCCGGCTTGATCTGGTTTGGCAGGCGGATCCGCAGCGTTCCGCTCGGCAGCGGCGACGCAATGGTTGTCACCGGATCGGATAATTGCTGGCCGCTGCCCTTGTCGACCAGCACGACCCTCGCCTTGACCATCAGGTTCCGATAGGTCGCGGCGATGACGCGGTTCTCGAGTTCAACAAAATTGACGACGGAATTCATGCAGCAATTAGCAACCGGTTTTTATATTGTGAAAGGTACGTATCTACCCGGCGAACGTCAACCGGAAATTGCAATCAGTGCGGAAGCTGCTGCTTTCTTCAACCGGTCCGTGACGATTTGCGCTCGCCGGTGAGCGCATTTTCGACCGCTCTGCTCATCAGCGACGCGTAATCGTGACCAAACAACACTTCACAGAAACGCACGGCGGCCGCAGCCTGCATCTGACGGTAAGCGCGTGCCTTGATGTCGCCACCGCGAAGCGATTGCACCAGCGCCTCGGTCGCGTGCTCGACATATTGCTGCAGATCCGAGTAGGTCCGCAACGTGACCTCATTGATGGCAAGCTCGCTGGCATAGGTCCGGCAAACCGCGACGAAATCGATCAGCGCCACGACCTCATCGACTTCGGTGCCGTCGATCCCGGCGCCGACGGGAATATCCTTGTCGGCACGCTGCCGCAGGATGCGGCGTACGCGGCCGGGCACGCTGTCGAGTTCCGCCTGCACCGCGTTGGAAATGTCGGCCCTGATCGACGCCAGCTGCTTGCCCCAGGTGGAGTCGTTGCGCAGGTCGAGTTCGGTTCGCAGACCCCGTATCCCGTCATGCAGGATCTTGAGATTGTCGCCGACGTTGGCGAAGTGGGCGCGCCTGATGTCGATCCGCAGCGTCGAGGCGAGGCAGAACAGGTCGTGCAGCGCGATCGTGACCGCGATGCCGTAGGGTGTCGCCGCGACGCGGATTTCGTCGTCGGAGGCGGCCAGCTTGGTGGCGATGCGAATGATCTGCCACGGCGCCACGAGTCGCTGCGTGACCAGCGTGAGCGCGAACGGCAACAGCTGCGGCGTCTGCAGCGTCGGAACGTTGAGCGCTTCGCAGACCGACGCGATCTGGGAGTCGCCGAATACGCGCATATAGCTTGGAATCCGGGAGGCGAATCCATCCAGGGCCTCGCGGGCATGCAAGACCGATCCGATCGGCAAAAGATCCTCGATCACATTGGGCGGACCGACGCGGGCCAGCGTACGCTGCTTGTCGCCGCCGACCGGCGATGTGATCTTGAAGATCGCGTCGGCCGCGGCCGCCTGCAGCTTGCGGACGGCGATCTCGAGCTCCTTGGAGATTCCGGATTCGCCGGAGCTCTCGTAGGCCGCTTCATATTCGCGTATCTGCTCGGGAGTGCCGTCCCGGGCCAGCCACTGCCACACCGGCATCAGCGAGTCGCGGCGGATCTGGCCGGGGCGCAACGGCGTGCTGCCCTCGACGAGAAACGGTTCGAGCGGACGATAAAGCAGCCGGGCCGCTTCGCCGGTGCGCCGGCGTCCATCGTCATCTGTGCCGGGTTCTTTTGTGCCGGATGCGGCTTTCGGCGAAGGCTCGACCGAGGTCGGGCCACGCGCGACCTTGCGCAGCGCGTCGAGCACGAGGCTGGCCACAGCGGTGTCCTCCCCGCGTTCGATCGCGCGCTCGAACTCCCGCATCAGCAACGCCTGCGCCTGCGGCGGAAGCTGTCCGAGATAGTCCTTCAGCCGCTCTTTCGATGTCTGGCTCATGCGCCCGGCAATGCTGATCTTTGGGAATTCAAAGCGCGACTGCACCCCAACATAAAGGCGACCGCGTTAAGAAGACCTTTAGGAAGTTCGCCGCCGGCGACAACTGGAGCGTTTTCCGATCATGTTGAATCGGAAAACGCTCCAGTCGTCCTTTATCGGTCGCATTCTTACGGAAAGCCGATGTCACCTTTCCGGAAAATGCTCTGCTAGACGCCAGGCAGCAGCAGTTCCGCCCGCAGGCCTCCAATCGGCGCATCGGCGAGCGCAAGGCTCCCCCCGTACAATCCCGCGAGATCGACCACGATCGACAATCCGAGGCCCGACCCCGGCTTCGACTCGTCGAGCCGTTGACCGCGACGCGAGGCCTGCGCGCGCTCGGCCGCCGGCAGCCCGCGGCCGTCATCATCGACGATGATCCGCAGCATCGGCGTCGCGCCGGGTTTGGCCGGGCGTTCCACCAAGACCTCGATGAACACCCGCGAGGACGCCCATTTGCAGGCGTTGTCCACCAGATTGCCGACCATCTCCTCGAGGTCCTGCCGTTCGCCGCGAAACCTTGCCGAGGCATCGGCCTTGAGGCCGATGGCGATGCCCCGGTCGCGATGGATCTTTTCCATGGTTCGCCGCAACGCCTCGATCGCGGGCGCGACCTCCGTCACCGTCCCGACGATGGTGACGCGCGCGGCGATGCGGGCGCGCTCCAGATGATGCGTCACCTGGTCGCGCATCAATTCGGCCTGTTCGAGAACCTTGTTGGCAAAGGGATCGGTGCGATGGGCGGACGCCTCGTTGAAGATCACCGACAGCGGCGTCTTGATGGCGTGGGCGAGATTGCCGACATGGGTACGCGCGCGCTCGACGATTTCCCGATTGGCATCGATCAGCGCGTTGGTCTCGCGCGCCAGCGGCGCGATCTCCACCGGAAAGACACCCTCCAGCCGTTCGGCCCGGCCGGAGCGAATATCGGCGATCGATTCAGAGATGCGCTTCAAGGGCGCAAGGCCGAAGCGGACCTGGAAGATCGTGGTCAGGAGCAGCACAATGCCGAGCGCGGCAAAAGTACCGCCCAGATAGTAGTCGAAGCTGCGCGTTTCGTCGAAAATCTCCGAGGCGTCGCCGGCGACGCTGACCAGAAACTTGCCGTCGGCGCCGAGATCGACCGGCCGCTCCACCATGCGCAGGCTCTCGCCCTCCGGACCGTCGACATAAGCCACGCGGATTCCGGCCGCGGTGAGCTCCGTGCCGCGATCTTCCAGCTTCGGCAGCTTCTTGTCCCACAGCGAGCGCGAGGCACGTACCTCCGGCTTGTCGGAGTCGGTGCGGGTGATCTGCCAGTACCAGCCGGACAGCGGCAATTCGAACAAGGGCTCGCCGAGCGACTGGAACTGGTGGTCGGGCGGCTCCTCCGGGGTCGCGACTTCGGCGATCAGGGTGCGGAGATAGAGATTGAGCCTGCGGTCGAAGGCGCGCTCGGTCGCGTCCCGATAGACCGAGGACAGCACGAAGCCGGTAATGACCAGGATCACCACCACCCAGGAGGTCGCGGACAGAAATAGCCGGGTGGCGAGCGAGTTACGGCGCATCCGTCAATTATGCACCTGCAGGCGGCGGCGTCAGCAAATAACCCAATCCCCGGACGGTCTGGATGATATCGACCTCGAGTTTTTTCCGAATCCGGCCGACAAATACCTCAATCGTATTGGAGTCGCGGTCGAAGTCCTGATCGTAGAGATGTTCGACCAGTTCGGTGCGCGACACTACGCGCCCGGTATGATGCATCAGGTAGGCCAGGAGCCGGTATTCATGCGACGTCATCTTGATCGGATTGCCGGCCACGCTGACGCGGCCGGTGCGGGTATCCAGCGACACCGGTCCGCAGGTCAATTCACTCTGCGCATGCCCGGCGGATCGGCGCAACAGCGCCCGGATGCGCGCCAGGATCTCTTCCAGGTGAAAGGGCTTTGCAACGTAATCGTCGGCACCGGCATCGAAGCCCTGAACCTTGTCACTCCAGCGGTCGCGCGCGGTGAGGATCAGGACCGGCATGACGCGGCCGTTGCGGCGCCATGCTTCAAGCACGGAGATACCATCCATCTTCGGCAGGCCGATATCGAGGACGACCGCGTCGTATGGCTCGCTGTCGCCGAGAAAATGCCCCTCCTCACCATCGAAAGCACGGTCGACCACATATCCGGCATCGCTCAACGCGGTGGTGAGTTGACGATTGAGATCCGGATCGTCCTCAACGACGAGCAGGCGCACGTTTCCCTCCAAAGATGAACTGCACGATATGCGCTTTCAGATGACCCCGCGCGGCGTGAACCGTCCATGAACGCCGGGAACGACGCAATGTTATTTTTTTTCACAATGGCCCGCGGCTTTGAAATTCGAACCCTTCAGCCGGCTTCGAAACAGGCCTAAACACTTACGAGGGCGCCATCGCTCCAACGGGCTGCCCGCAAATTCTAAGCACTATTGCAAAGGATCGGAAGCCCCGAAGACGGCCCCTGGCGGCAATAAACCGGGTCGTTCTCGCAATGAAAATGCGCGCAGCGGAAAATGCGCGCAGTGATGGCGACGCCTGCTGCGGCCGCAGCCGGCCGCCGGCCCCCCGACCGGCTCAAGTGCGAAAGAACACGAACCAGACCACGCCCAAAATCAGAACGGCGAGCCCCGTCGAGACCGTCAGCAGCGCCAGAACCGAAGGTCCGCGCTCCCCCTGACGTGCTTCCGTCGCGGTTTCGACGATCTGGTGATCTCTGGTTGTTGCCATGATGCCCTCATTCGCTTGCGGTGATGCGCCAAGGCCCCACCCACTCCTCGCCGCCAACTCACCAAGGCAACGCCGCATCGCGGATGATGTTCCGGGTCGTTCCCGCCGCGACCTGGAGCCGGGACTTGGAGCCGGCGCACGGCTCGAAAGGGGTCGTGACCCGGCGGGCGAATTGCGCGTCGGAAGGCCGGCAAATGCCCGCTGGCGTGCAACCCTTGGCGGTTAACGCCGTTAGCAGAAACCTCCTTCCGCCCGCCCATCTTCCGCTTGTGTTCTTCTTGTCTTGGGGGCGGCCGATGCTATCGTCGATGGTCGTCCACCTGTTGCGTCCCGGAGTTTTGCCATGGCCCCCCGCGCCAACTGGAAAGGCTTTCTGCGTCTTTCGCTCGTGACCTGTCCGGTCGCGCTGTACCCGGCGACATCGGACGCCGAGAAGGTGTCCTTCAACCAGATCAACCGCAAGACCGGCCATCGCATCAAATACGCCAAGGTCGATGCCGACACCGGCGAGGAAGTCGCCTCCGAAGACATCGTCAAGGGCTACAAGGTCGACACCGACACCTATATCGAGGTGACCAAGGACGAACTCGATGACCTCGCGCTGGAATCCACCCACACCATCGAGATCGACGAGTTCGTGCCGCGGACCGACATCGACAGCCGCTATTTGATCCGGCCCTATTATCTCGTGCCCGACGGCAAGGTCGGTCATGACGCTTTCGCCGTGATCCGCGAAACCATCCGCAGCATGAACAAGGTCGCGATCGGCCGCGTGGTGCTGACCAACCGCGAACACATCATCGCGCTCGAGCCGCTCGACAAGGGGCTGATGGGGACGCTGCTGCGCTACCCGTACGAGGTACGCAGCGAGAAGGAGTATTTCGACGACATCCAGGATGTGAAGGTCACCAAGGACATGCTGGATCTCGCCAGGCACATCGTGGAAAAGAAATCCGGCGACTTCGAGCCTGAGAACTTCGAGGATCACTACGAGGCCGCGCTGATCGATCTGATCAACAAGAAGCGCGCCGGCGTGCGCATCGCCGCGAAGGCCGCGCCGAAAACCGGCGGCAACGTCATCAACCTGATGGACGCGTTGAAGCGCAGTCTCGCTACGGAAAAGCAGGCCACTCCGGCCGCGGCAAAGCCCAAGAAGACGAAGAAGCGTATCGAGGGCCAGCGCGAGATGCTGCTGCCGATCTCAGGCAAGCGGGCCAAGGAAGAACCGAGGAAGGAAGTACCGAAGAAGGCCGAAAAGCCGGTGCGCGCGCCGGCCCGATCGAAGAAGGCGAGCTAGGCTCGACGACCGGATTTGGGATTATTTGATCGACGAACTGATCGAGGCGAAATTACCACTGAGCGAAGTGCCGATACCGTTGACGGCGGCGATAATTACGATCGAAAGGCCAACCGCAATCAGGCAATACTCGATCGCGGTCGCGCCAGACTGATCCGCCAGGAATTTACCAATCAACCGCCGCATGAAAAACTCCCGCCGGCTTGCAGCGGGATTCTCCCGCATTAATACCGCCGCAATCTAGAGTTGGTCGGTCGCCAGCCGATTAACGAACACGCTGAATAATTCATTAATTCATTGCGTCAGGCGTTGAACGCGTCATGCAACGCCATGGCCTCGCGGGTGCATATCCGCGCTCTTGCATGCCCCGCGCGGTTCGGCGGCTCCCGGTCAAAACATGGTTTAGATCAAAAGGGTTTCGGCCAAAGCAGCTAATCGGCTTTCATCGCCCCGCCTGCCGGCCCACGCCATGAACGCCGCCGATACGTCCCTCCCGCAGCTCCCGATCGGTTTATAAGGACAACAACCTGATCAAAAGAGTTTGCGAATGGCCCGCGCGTGTGACGTTTCACGCGGCCTGGGCCGAAAGGGCTGAGCAAGCATTGTGATCCCCATCACAGTGCGAATGAAGCGCGCGACCTACACCTCGGACCAGCCAATTGCGGTGTCCACAAGAAGCGCGGAATGAATATGAATAGCAACGAAGCCACAACGAGCACCGAAACCAAGCGTGATCGCGAGCTGACGCTCGACGACCTCGAGGCTGCATCGGGCGGCATCGGAAACGTCATCGCCACCACCTATAATCGCGGTGACGGAAACGGTGAAGCCGCATTTTACGCCGGCCTCTGCATCGGCCTTATGGGCTTCTGATCACTACCCAAGGTCGCCAGGCAAGCCCAACGTCCCATGCGGGCGATCAGGTGCGAGGAGAGCAACCATGCTCAATATTGAAACGACAGGGCCGATGACGATCCATTTGACCGATGCCGAATTGGAGGCTGTCAGTGGCGGTGGGCCTTGCATGCTTTGACCTAAAGCTGGTTCTTATTTCGTCCGTGCACACAAGGCGGGTGTGATGGATCCGTGCCTTCAACGAATCCGCTGTAAATGAAGGTAGAAAGAGGTCGCTTCTGTTGACGGCCTCACAAATCGCCGCGGCTGCGTTCTCGCGGGGCGAGGCCGGAAAACCCACCAGCAAATTCAAGCGGCAGACCTATGACGCGAAAGGCCCAGCTCAGAAGGGCAAGGGCGTTGCGCGGGTATTTCCACCCCCTCCAAGGTCAGCCTTGCCAAGCATCGCCGTACCGTGCCGCGCTTGCACGATATCGTGCTCCGGTGGCCGGTGGTCTCCCTTGATCACCGGACCATGCAAAGTGATCGCGCTCACACGACAGCGCGGCGACGGTCTAGGCGGTGCGTGATGAGCATCACGGTGCCTATCAATTTGCGGGGCTATTTTTTGAATTACAGATCGAGGGATCGTCCCTCGCGAAACCAACTGGAGAAAGCGATGATCAGCAAAAGCACAATCGACGCCTTGGGCGAAGCCGAACTCAACCTCGTCGCGGGTGGAGTTAGGGACAATCCGTGGTCAGATTATATGAACCAGCAGGCGGCAGCCGCGAACAAGGCGGAGGGCACGGTTGGCGGGGCAATCGGTGGTCCGCTGATGAGCGGCGGATCGCATGGCGGCGGAGTTCCGCTAGATTACTGATGCTGCAACCCCTACCCGAAGACCGTCCTCGGGCGGTCTTTTGTTTGCTCCGCGCGCCATCGCCATACCGGTCGAGACCTCGACTTACTGTTGCGTCCGCTCCCCCCTGGGGTTTCAGCCGTCCCGATAGCAGTCCTGTTGCGGTTCCCCGTGCTTGCTGTTCTGTCGCAGATCGGCGGCATCCTTCTGATGATCGGTCGGCGGGCTGCGGTCCAATCACCGTCTATTCTCTCCACAACACAGCAACGAAATGCCATTCACGGGCAGTTCAGCCGGGAGTTTTCGACCTCGGCAACGGAGCGATTGCACTGGCGCAGCCGTGCGGCCGCTCGGGGCTGCCGCGCGAGAAATATGTCGAGCAGTGCGAGCAAGCAACATTTGATTCTCTCGACCAGGCGGCCCTAACAAGCTTTCGGGCCATCCATGGCCAATGTCGCCGGAAGCGGAATCGATTCATCGCGCTTTCGATCGTTTGAGTGACGCATGTAGACCACAACGCAGATCGCGCGGCGTCCCCCGCGCAGATCGCCTAGAGTTGCCTTCGGATTGCCTCTAATATACCCATTGTCTTGTCGATGACCTGCAGCGCTTCCTGGGTCTTGCCGAGCCCCAGTGGGTATTTCGAGCATTGGTCCGAGACCTGCACC
>NZ_JBAURI010000027.1:0-6204 GCF_049581145.1 Bradyrhizobium sp. | reverse complement strand
CGCCAGCACCGCGGCGCCGTCGTGCCGCGCGGCCGCGCCGCCGCCAACCAGCACGATCGGATGCTTGGCGTTTTTCAGAACGTCCGCAAAGGCACCCTTGCCGCCGGCCAATTCGCTCAGCGAATCCGTGCCCGCACCGAGATAGTCGTAAGGATAGGTCAGATCGGGCTTGGCGCCGATCAGCCCGATCTTGAGCTGGCCCGACCGCCAGCGCTTGCGAATGCGCGCATTGAGAACGGCGGCTTCCTTGCGCGGATTGGCGCCGATGATCAGAAGAGCATCGGCCTGGTCGATGCCGGCAATGGTCGGATTGAAAATGTAGGAGCCGCGACCAGCCTTGGGCGCAAAGAAGTCACCGCCCTGCACAGCGAGATTGACCGAGCCGCATTTGGCCAGCAGCTCCTTCAGCGCGAACATCTCCTCGAGCGCGGCGAGATCGCCGGCGATCGCGCCGATTCGCTTGCCATCGATACGGCCGACTTTGGCCGCGATGGCCGCGAACGCTTCCGACCAGGACGCAGCGCGCAGGCCGCCCTCCCTCCGAATATACGGCCGGTCGAGCCGCTGCGTGCGCAGGCCGTCCACGACGTGGCGGGTCTTGTCGGAAATCCATTCCTCGTTCACCGCGTCGTTGACGCGCGGCAGGATCCGCATCACCTCCCGGCCGCGGGTGTCGACGCGTATCGCGGATCCCAGCCCGTCCATCACGTCGATCGACTGGGTCTTGCCAAGCTCCCAGGGCCGCGCGGCAAACGCGTAGGGCTTGGAGGTCAGCGCGCCGACCGGGCAGATATCGACCAGATTGCCTTGCAGCTCCGAGGTGAGCGCGTGCTCGAGATAGGTCGTGATTTCCATGTCCTCGCCGCGGCCGGTCGCGCCCATTTCCGGCGCACCGCAGATTTCCGCGGAAAACCGCACGCAACGGGTGCACTGGATGCAGCGGTTCATCGAGGTCTTGACCAGCGCGCCCAGATATTTGTCCTCGACCGCGCGCTTGTTCTCGGCGAATCGGCTGGTGTCGACGCCATAACCCATGGCCTGGTCCTGCAGATCGCATTCGCCGCCCTGGTCGCAGATCGGGCAATCCAGCGGATGGTTGATCAGCAGGAACTCCATCACGCCTTCGCGCGCCTTCTTCACCATCGGCGAACGCGTCAGGATTTCCGGCGGCTCGCCCTTCGGCCCCGGACGGCAGTCGCGCACGCCCCAGGCGCAGCTCGCCACCGGCTTCGGACCGCCCTTGACCTCGACCAGGCACATCCGGCAGTTGCCGGCGATCGACAGCCGCTCATGGTAGCAAAAGCGCGGGATTTCGGCGCCGGCGGCCTCGCAGGCCTGCAGCAGCGTGTATTCTGCGGGAACGTCGATCTCTTTGCCGTCGATGATGAGTTTTGTCATCGTCTCACTCCGCCGCGACCATGTTCTCGGGATCGCGGATGCCCACGTCGTCGATATCGGCCTTGTGCGAATATTCGTCGATCCGCGCCTCGATCTCATGACGGAAATGCGCGATCAGGCCCTGGATCGGCCAGGCCGCGGCGTCACCGAGCGCACAGATGGTGTGGCCCTCGACCTGCTTGGTGACTTCTAGGAGCATGTCGATCTCGCGCTTGTGGGCGCGGCCCTCGGCCATGCGGGACAAGACGCGCCACATCCATCCCGTTCCTTCGCGGCACGGCGTGCACTGCCCGCAGCTTTCGTGCTTGTAGAAATAGGAGATGCGCGCGATCGCCCGGATCAGGTCAGTCGACTTGTCCATGACGATCACGGCGGCGGTGCCGAGGCCGGAACGCAGCTTGCCGAGGCTGTCGAAATCCATCGGGGTGTCGATGATCTGGTCCGCCGGCACCATGCGCACCGACGAGCCGCCGGGAATCACCGCCTTGAGATTGTCCCAGCCGCCGCGGATGCCGCCGCAATGACGCTCGATCAATTCACGGAACGGAATCCCCATCGCCTCTTCGACGTTGCAGGGCCGCTCGACATGGCCGGAGATGCAGAACAGCTTGGTGCCGACGTTGTTGGGCTTGCCGATACCGGCGAACCAGGCTGCGCCACGGCGCAGGATATCGGGCGCGACCGCGATCGATTCGACGTTGTTCACGGTGGTCGGGCAGCCATAGAGCCCGACATTGGCCGGAAATGGCGGCTTCAGCCGCGGCTGCCCCTTCTTGCCTTCGAGGCTCTCGAGCAGCGCGGTCTCCTCGCCGCAGATATAGGCGCCGGCGCCATGGGTGACGTAGATCTCAAACGGCCAGCCGTTGACATTGTCCTTGCCGAGCAGCTTCGCTTCGTAAGCCTGATCGATCGCGGCCTGCAGATGTTCGCGCTCCCGGATGAACTCACCGCGCACATAGATATAGCAGGCGTGTGCGTTCATCGCGAAGCTCGCGAGCAGGCAGCCTTCGACCAGAAGATGCGGATCATGCCGCATGATTTCGCGGTCCTTGCAGGTCCCGGGCTCGGATTCGTCGGCATTGACGACCAGGTAGCTCGGCCGGCCGTCGGTGGATTCCTTCGGCATGAACGACCATTTCAAGCCGGTCGGAAAGCCGGCCCCGCCGCGCCCGCGCAGCCCCGACGCCTTCATCTCATTGATGATCCAGTCGCGGCCCTTGTCGATGATCGCTTTGGTGCCGTCCCAGGCGCCGCGGCGGCGCGCCCCCTCCAGGCCCCAGTCCTGCAGGCCGTAGAGGTTCTTGAAGATGCGGTCCTTGTCGTCGAGCATGACTGGAAGATTCCCTGGTCAGCGGTTGGACTGCGAATAGGCGAGGCCCGCGGCGCAACCGCCGAGCGTCAGCGCCCACAACAGGCTTGATGGCAGCGAGGCATGCAGCGCGAAGCGCTGCAATACGAAAATGAAGCTCGCCGCGGCGACGGTATGCAACGCGATATGGCGCCAAGGCTTCGTCGTGATCGCCTTCGCCCTGATTGCCTTCGTCGTAACGGGCTTGGTCGTGACCGGATCACGCCTCATGTGGTTTCCTTCAGCGTGGTCGGCCCGGTGATCGGCGCCGAAAACTGGCGGCCATTCTGCGGTCCGGGCTTGGGCGGATTGCCGGAGGCAAACCCGTCCAGCACCTTGCCGAAACTTTCCTTGGTGAGGTCTTCGTAAGTGTCCTTCCAGATCAGCACCATCGGGGCGTTGACGCAGGCGCCGAGACACTCGACCTCTTCCCAGCTGAAATCGCCGTCCTTGGACAGATGGAACGGATCGTGATGGATGCGGCTCTGACAAACCTCGATGAGATCGCCGGCGCCGCGCAGGCGGCATGGCGTGGTGCCGCAGACCTGGACGTGGGCCTTCTTGCCGACCGGCTCCAGCTGAAACATCGTGTAGAACGTCGCGATTTCGAGCATGCGGATGTAAGGCATCTGCAGGAGATCGGCGACCGCGCGAATGGCCACTTCAGAAACCCAGCCCTCATGCTGCTCCTGGACCCGCCACAGGATCGCGATCGCAGCCGAGGCCTGGCGGCCGGGCGGATATTTCGCGATCTCTTTTTTGGCCCAGGCGAGATTTTCGTCCGAGAACGTGAAGCTCGTAGGCTGCAATTCCTTCGGTGCAAGGCGGCGGACAGACATCGCGGTTCAGTCTTTCATTGCAGGCGGCTGGCGGCATTCGCGTTCAGCGCGCTGATCCGGCTTTGCCAGAACGCGCTCGCGGTGCCGAAAACATTGTAACCGACGTGGGAGGATACCTTGATGCGGTCGAGAATCGAAAGCTCGGTCACGGTCTCCAGACGACCGGAGCGGGGATCATAGACGATCAGTTTCAGCGGCGTCTTTTCCAGGATATAGCGCGATACGGTGTGCTGGGGATCGTTGCCGTGCTCCTCGCACAGGATCACGCTGTCGCCCTGCAGCAGCCGCGTGGCGCCCTTGATCGCCTCGATCTCCACGCCTTCGACATCGAGCTTGATCAGATATTTGCCGTCCCGAGGGATCCTGCCGTCGTCGATCAGATCGTCGAGGGCGAGGACGGGGACTTCCTCGCCGCCGCCATTGACGCCGCCGGCGATGCTGAAAGCCTCGTGCTTGGTGCCGGTGAGATGCGCGGTACCGCGCGCGGCGCCGATCGCGCATTTCATCAGTTCGAAGCGATCACGGTTCACGCGTGCATTGTTCGAGAGCTTGGAAAAATTCCGCGACGACGGCTCGATCGCGATCACCCGGTGCGCGCCGAACGGCCGGCTCGACACCAGCACCGACCAGTAGCCGTAATTGGCGCCGCAATCGATCAGGGTGTAGTCGACATCGACCGAACCCAGAAACAGGAGCTCCAATTCATCCTCATAACGGTAGGCACGATTGAGCAGCTTGCTCCAATAGCCGTCGCCATAGGGAAACTCGAAGACGGCGTCCTCGTTCAGCCTGATCGCGATGTTGCGTTCAGGCAGCGCCTTGCGCAGGAGATTGGCGCAGTGGTTGTAGCCGCGATGCGAGAAGCGCGACGAGATCTTCGAGCCCGTCACCAGCGCCAGCGCAGCCGTCCGCTCCCACAGGTTGGCTCCCTCGAGAGCGCCTGACGCACGGTCAAACTGGATGGGCGCTTGCGCCATTACCGGTCGACCTCTCCGAACACGATGTCGAGCGAGCCGAGAATGGCGGAGACGTCGGCGAGCAGGTGCCCGCGGCAGATGAAATCCATCGCCTGCAGATGCGCAAAGCCGGGCGCGCGGATCTTGCATTTATAGGGCTTGTTGCTGCCGTCGGCGACGAGATAGACGCCGAACTCGCCCTTCGGCGCTTCGACCGCGGCATAGATCTCGCCGGCCGGCACGTGAACGCCCTCGGTGTAGAGCTTGAAATGGTGGATCAGCGCCTCCATCGAGCGCTTCATCTCGCCGCGGCGCGGCGGCGCGACCTTGTTATCGGCAATAACGACCGGCCCCTGCCCGTCGGGGCTGCGCAGTTTCTGGATGCACTGCTTCATGATTCGCACCGACTGGCGCATTTCTTCCATACGGATCAGGTAACGGTCGAAGCAGTCACCGTTCTTCCCGATCGGGATGTCGAAATCCATCTCGGCATAGCATTCGTAAGGCTGGGCCTTGCGCAGATCCCACGCCGCACCGGAGCCGCGCACCATCACGCCCGAGAATCCCCATTCCCAGGCCTGCTTCAGCGACACCACCCCGATGTCGACGTTGCGCTGCTTGAAAATGCGGTTGCCGGTAAGCAGGCGGTCGAGATCGTCGACCACTTTCAGGAACGGATCGCAAAAGCCTTCGATATCGTCGATCAGCTTGGGCGGCAGATCCTGATGCACGCCGCCGATCCGGAAATAGGCCGCGTGCATGCGCGAGCCGGAGGCCCGCTCATAGAACACCATCAGCTTTTCGCGCTCTTCGAAACCCCACAGCGGCGGGGTCAGCGCGCCGACGTCCATCGCCTGGGTGGTGACGTTGAGCAGATGCGACAGCAGCCGTCCGATCTCGCAATAGAGCACGCGGATCAATTGCCCGCGGCGCGGCACCTCGATACCGAGCAGCCTTTCTGCCGCGAGGCAGAACGCGTGCTCCTGGTTCATCGGCGCGACATAGTCGAGCCGGTCGAAATAGGGAATCGCCTGCAAATAGGTCTTCTGCTCGATCAGCTTCTCGGTGCCGCGATGCAAGAGCCCGATATGCGGGTCGACGCGGGCGACGACTTCGCCGTCGAGCTCCAAGACAAGGCGGAGCACACCGTGAGCTGCAGGGTGTTGCGGCCCGAAATTGATCGTGAAATTGCGCAGGCTTTGCTCATTCATGGTCAGACCTTCGGCCCCGCCTTCTCATCACCCGGCAACCGATAATCCGCGCCTTCCCAGGGCGACAGAAAATCGAATTTGCGGAATTCCTGGTTGAGCCGGACCGGCTCATAGAGCACCCGCTTCTCCTGATCGTCGTAGCGCACCTCGACGAAGCCGGTGGTCGGGAAGTCCTTGCGCAGCGGATGACCCTCGAAGCCGTAATCGGTCAGGATGCGCCGCATGTCGGGATGGCCGGTGAAGATCACGCCATAGAGATCGTAGGCCTCCCGCTCGAACCAGCCGGCGCCCGGAAACACCTCGATCAGCGATGGCACCTGGGTGGTCTCGTCGGCCTCGACGCGCAGCCGGATCCGCGTGTTCAGGGTCGGCGACAGCAGGTGATAGATCACGTCGAAGCGCTTCTCGCGTCCGGGATAGTCGACCGCAGTGACGTCGGTGATGTTGACGAA
>NZ_JBAURI010000026.1:0-1896 GCF_049581145.1 Bradyrhizobium sp. | reverse complement strand
GTCTCTGGACGATCCGGAACGCCCCTCTGTGGGACAGGATGGCCGGAGTTGTAGTGGTGATTTGGGGGGAGCGTCAAGAACAATTTCTGAAAATCGGAATCTCTGTTCTGGATCATGCCTCAGGTTGAAATCTGAGGGTTTGGAAATTTGCGAGGAATCGGTCGCTTGGTGATCGCGAAGCGCCTGCGAGGCAGGCCGCGTGACATTGGACGGCTTTCTGCAGCTCCTAGCAGCCGCTCATGCATGCTGGATTCTTGACGTCGGGCCTGGAATCGCCGACGAACTTGTCGCGGTTCGGCATCTTGATCGCCGCCAGCGTCTTGGCATCCAGCGTGGCATCGGCAGGCAGCAGGCCGTTCAGATTGAGGATGTAGGCGGAGACCGCGTAGACGTCTTCGTTGCTCAGCGACTCCGGCGCGTTCTGCGGCATCGCGCGGCGGATGTAATCGAACAAGGTCGGCGCGTACGGCCAATAGCTGCCGACGGTGCGCACCGGCTTTGGCGTCCCGAGCGTGCCCTGCCCGCCGGCCAACCGATCGCCGACACCGCCCTCGCCTTTTTCGCCGTGACAAGCGGCACATTGCTGCGCGAACACCTCGCGCCCATGGCTGGCGGTGCCGCTGCCCGGCGGCAGGCCGCGGCCATCGCGACCGATATCGATATTCCAACCGGCGATTTCGGCCGGCGTCGCAACGCGGCCGATGCCGTACGGTCCTTGTGCTTGCGCGAACGTCACGCCGGCCAGCGCAGCAACCGCGACGATCGCGAACCGAGCTTTAGGCATTGGCATTGGTCACCTCGCCGTCGGCCGCGATGTGCCAGGGCCAGATCGCGTTGTTGTGGTAGAACGAATTGACGCCACGCACCGCCAGCAGTTCGGCCAATGTGGGCTGCACATAGCCGGTCTCGTCGATTGCGCGGCTTTGGATCACCACCGGTTGGCCATCCCAATGCCAAGGCAGGCGGAAGCGGGTCAGCGCCCGCGTCAGGACCGGTTGCTGCAATTCGGCCTGCTGCCAGCTCTTGCCGTCGTCGACAGAGACATCAACTTGCTTGATCTTGCCGTGGCCGCTCCAGGCAAGCCCGGTAATCTCGTGGAATCCTTGATCGGTCAACCGCTGGCCGCCCGAGGGCCGGGTGATGATGGATTTGGCTTCCATGTAGAAGGTGAATTCGCGCGCCGTGCCATCGGGCATCAGGTCGGTATATTTGGAGGTTTCCTCGCGCGAATAAGCCGGCTCCGCGGTGACATGGAGGCGGCGCAACCATTTCACGTTCATGTTGCCTTCGAAACCCGGCGCCAGCAGCCGCAACGGATAGCCCTGTTGCGGCCGCAGCCGCTCGCCGTTCTGGCTGTACACCAGCATCGCGTCATCGAGACATTTTTCGATCGGGATGCTGCGCGTCAGCGCCGCCGCGTCGGCGCCCTCGGCGACGACCCATTTCCCGGCCGGCTGCAAGCCGGCTTCCTGCAGCACCACCTTCAGGCTGACACCGGTCCATTCCGCGCAGCTCAACAGGCCGACCAGGTCGGAGGCCGTCTTGCCATAGGGTTTCGTGTAAGCCGGATTGCCCGAGCATTCCAGAAAATGAATGCGCGACTGCGACGGGAAACGCCTGATGTCGTCCATGGTGAAGATCATCGGCCGGTCGACCAGGCCATGCAGCATCAGCCGGTGCTCCGCCGGATCGATGGTCGGAACGCCGCCGTGATGGCGTTCGTAGAACAGGCCGTTCGGCGTGATGATGCCGTCGAGATCCTGCAGCGGCGTGCGTCCGGAAGCGGAGAGATACTGCTTGAGGTTTTTCGGGATGTTCTTGACGACGTGCTTTTCGAACGGCGACGGCGTGCCATAGAGCTGACTTCCCATGGGATCGCCGGGCGTTTTCATCCAC